>NZ_CAJCKK010000009.1:0-176719 GCF_903970865.1 Bacillus sp. ME78 | reverse complement strand
ACTTTCATTTCCGTTCAAATAACGTAGAACGATTTGTATTTTTTCATCAGCTGTAAATTTAGCCATAGAAAAACTGCACCTCCAATTGTTAGACTGTGTCTAACAATTGGGGTGCAGTTCACTATAGAGATGAACCATACTCTTTTTTATTGTCCCCCTATTTTGCCTTATCAGAATAGTATTTCATTGGCTGTTTATACTAAAACGTATGTTATAATACGTTTCATGCGCATTAATAGGAGGTAAATTATGTTAAAAAAAGCAATCGCTGAATTTATTGGTACCTTTGTACTTGTATTATTCGGAACTGGAGTAGCTGTCACTGGCGGCGGAATCGAAGGAATTGGAACATTAGGAATCGCTATGGCTTTCGGCTTATCTATTGTAGCTATGGCATATAGCATCGGAACAATTTCTGGATGTCACATTAACCCAGCAGTATCAGTAGCTATGTTCATCAACAAACGCATGAACGCTATGGAACTTTGTTATTATGTATTAGCTCAAATTTTAGGTGGTTTATTAGGAACTGCAACGTTAGTAACAATTTTAAAATCTGCTAAAACACCTTTAGATAATTTAGGACAAAATGGTTTCGGAACTCTTGGTTTATCTGGAGCATTTTTAGTTGAGTTCATTTTAACTTTCGTATTTATTTTAGTTATCGTCGCTGTAACAGGTAAAAAAGGAAGTTCTTCTTTAGCTGGACTAGTAATTGGTTTCACATTAGTTTTAATCCACTTATTAGGAATTCCGTTAACTGGAACATCTGTTAACCCAGCTCGTAGTATCGCACCAGCTTTATTTGTTGGTGGAGAAGCACTTTCTCAACTATGGGTATTCATCGTAGCACCAATTCTTGGTGGTATCTTCGCAGCTATCGTAGGTAAATTCATTTTAAATACTGAAAAATAGAATTTTCAATATTTCTGAATAAAAAAAAGCGAGCCCTCATTATGAGGAAGCTCGCTTTTTTATTCTTTCATTTTAGACTTTAAATTTGTAACTAATTGATCTACCGTTACATTTGCAAGCACGTTTTCCATCGCTTCTTGCGCTTGCATTAAAATAATTTCTAATACTGATTGAATATTAGCTCCTACTGGACATTCAATGTTGGGATTTTCATGGAAGGAAAATAGCTGTCCTTCTTCTACAACTTCCACTGCTTTATATACATCAAGTAATGTAATTTCTTCTAAATCTCGAGCAAGTGTCGTACCACCTTTACCAGCTTGTACATCAACAAGTCCTGCTCTCTTCAACATTCCTGTAATGCGACGAATCACAACTGGATTTGTATTCACACTACCGGCAATCCATTCAGAGGTACAGCGAGAGTTTCGATCTATCGCAAGTAATGTCAGCATATGAACACCTACTGTAAAACGACTACTAATCCCCATCTGCACACCCTCCTTTTTATTCATTCTATTAAAAGACGACTCTTATTATTATATACTATTTTTAATTTATACATAAAGAAAAAGCATGATTTCAATAGGAAATCATGCTTTTCTCTCATTATTGACGCTTTATAAATTTCGCTAAATCTTTAAATTTCACTTTATCTGAGTAATTCATTACGCCATTTACGTAAATGCGGCTTGTAACAGCATTTAATATCGCAATTGTCGCCAATAAGACTGCTAATGTTATCGTAATTTCTAGCATACCTGCTTCACCAGCTACAATACGTGAGAAGGTAACCATCGGTGTAAAAAATGGAACGTAAGAACTTACAACAACGATAGTACTATTCGGATCACTTAATGATTTAATACTAATGAAGAATGCAGCCATAATTAAAATCATTATCGGGAAAGATACAGCTTGTAAATCCTCCGTCTTAGACACGACAGCTCCAGCAGCAGCATACATCATTGCATAAAGTAAATATCCCGTAATGAAATAAACAAGAAACATGCTTATAACCTTTGCATCTAATTTCGTAAAGTCAATTGGAATACCAAATAGTGAGGCACTTTCTAAATCGACCCAACCTAACAAATATGGAATAAGATAACCACACGCCAATATGACAAGTTGCAATAAAGCCGTTGAAACAACCGCTAAAATTTTCGCATACATCATCGTAAGAGGTTTCACTTTCGGAAGCATTACTTCCATTACACGTGACGCCTTCTCAGATGCAATATTCATTGCGATTGTATTTCCGAACGCTACAATAAACATATATAAAGCAAATGTAAAGAAATAGGCAATTCCGAAAGAAGATGTACGATCTTTTATCGCTTCTTGCTTTACTTGAATTTCTGTTTGTAATTGCTGTGCAATTTCTGGTGAAACATTATTTTTGGCAATTGTCACCATCGTATATTGTTGCTTTAAATATCCTGCCATAATTGCAGAAGTTGCTTGGCTTGGAAATCCATTATACATATATGTAATCGATGGAGCCCCACCCTTTTCCGTCACATGGAATAGACCATCTAAATCGCCTTCTTCTACTTGCTTATGCAGTTTATCAAAATCATCCTTTGAACCAAGTGTTATTTTTGCTGATGGCAATAGCTTATTTAGCTCATCTTTTTGTACTTTATATGTGGAACTCTCTACTACAACTGCAATTTTATCTTTATCCTTATTTTTATCATCGCCTGAAGTAAAATGATTAAATGCAAAAATCCCAAACACAACTAAAAATAAAATGGCACTCGTAATTAATGATTTTTTAGATAAAAATGCTTCCCTAAAATAAAATGAAAATACGTGAGAAAATTTACGCATCGTTATTTCGCCCTCTCTACAAAGATTTCATTTAACGTCGGCTCTAACATTTTGAATTGTCGTAAGCTAACACCTTGCTCTTGCAACTGTTGCAAAATCTTGAGAGCTTCCGCATCGTCTTGTACTTTCACATAAAGAAGGCCTTGTTGTTTTTCATACGATACATGTATAGCTTCTAATCCCTTTTCATTCTCTACTGTATCTTCAATCGTTAAATTACGGAAACCGTATTCTTTCTTAATATCACTTAGCTGTCCTTTTACGACTGCTTCACCTTTTTTCAAAATACATACATGTTGGCAAAAAGCCTCTACTTGTTCCATACGATGACTTGATAAAATAATCGTCTTTCCGCTCTGTACTTGTTCTTCAATAATACTAGCTAACATCCCGGCGTTAACTGGATCAAGGCCGCTGAATGGTTCATCTAAAATGAGAAGTTCCGGATTATGAAGAAGAGCAGCAATTAATTGGATTTTTTGCTGATTCCCTTTTGAAAGCTCTCCAGCCGTTTTAAATTTATATTCTGGTATCGCTAAACGCTCTAACCAATGATCAATAGCTTGATCTACTTCTTTCTTCGACATTCCTTCTAATCTACCAAAATATCGCAACTGATCTATTACTCTACTTTTTGTATATAAACCTCTTTCTTCTGGTAAATACCCAATTGTTACGCCACTATCCCCAAATGCTTTTCCATCCCACGTAATCGTACCTTCATTAGGCGTTAATAATCCGAGAAGCATTTTGATTGTTGTTGTTTTCCCTGCACCATTTCGTCCAAGTAATCCTAGTACTTCACCTTTTGGTAACGAAATTTGCAAACCGTTAACTGCTTTTGATTCCCCAAATTGTTTCGTTAAGTTTTGAATTTGTAAACTCAAAGTATAAAGCCTCCCCTTTAGTATCATTCATACTCTCTTTCAAAGACTATGTTTATTCAAGAAAAAATATAGCACTACACTTCATCCTCTTATATGTAAACACTGTCATTAATCCATCATTTGTTCTATTTAGTTAAAATTGTAAATAACAAAACTCTTTTTGTCAATTATAATTGTCATTACGACAATAAAACTTGTCAAAATAACTATTATTATTTTGCTCATCTTTCTAATATAGGACATACTACTATATATACAAAAGACAATATGCAAATGTTCATATAAAAATATTATATTTTAATATATAATATAAAATGATTTTCTAACATCAAGGAGGGTACATATGAAGATGAAGAGGGGCATTACCACTCTATTATCTGTAGCGGTTCTATCTACATCACTTGTAGCATGTTCAGGAACACCAGAGAAAACAGTGGCGAAAGAAGAGAAAGTAAAATTAACAGAACAGCAATTAATGGCTGATTTATGGTATCAAACAGCTGGCGAAACGAAAGCACTTTACTACCAAGGGTACAATATCGGTCAATTAAAGCTTGATGCAGTTCTTGCAAAAGGGACAGAGAAAAAACCTGCTATCGTACTTGATTTAGACGAAACTGTTTTAGATAACAGTCCTCATCAAGCAATGAGCGTAAAAACAGGCAAAGGCTATCCTTACAAATGGGATGATTGGATTAATAAAGCTGAGGCTGAAGCCCTTCCAGGCGCAATTGATTTCTTAAAATATACAGAGTCTAAAGGTGTAGATATTTACTACATCTCAAATCGTAAAACGAACCAACTAGATGCAACAATTAAAAATCTTGAGCGTGTAGGTGCTCCTCAAGCAACGAAAGAACATATATTACTACAAGATCCGAAAGAAAAAGGAAAAGAAAAACGCCGTGAACTCGTTTCTCAAACCCATGATATTGTCTTATTCTTCGGTGATAACTTATCTGATTTCACAGGTTTTGATGGAAAATCTGTAAAAGATCGTAACCAAACAGTAGAAGATTCAAAAGCACAATTTGGTGAGAAATTCATTATTTTCCCGAATCCAATGTATGGCGATTGGGAAGGCGCTTTATATGATTATGATTTCAAAAAATCAGATGCAGAAAAAGATAAAATCCGTCGCGACAACTTAAAATCATTTGAAGTAAAATAAAAGAGGATGGCATTCGCCATCCTCTTTATTTTACTTTCTCTGTTAAAGGCAAGATAAACACTTCCACACGTCTATTCTTTGCCTTTCCTTCTTGTGTATCGTTTGGAGCAATTGAACGGTATTCTCCGTATCCAATCGCACTAAATTTTTCTGGTTGTAATTCTTTATTTTGCAGTAATACTTGCATAAAATTAACTGCCCGCTGCGTACTTAATTCCCAATTCGACGCAAACTGCGCATTGGCAATAGGGACATTATCCGTATGACCCGATACTGTAATTTCACGAGGTGACGCTGAAACAAGTAAGCTAGACATCTCTTTCGCAATCCCTAAAGATTCTAATTTCACATCTGCTTTCCCCGAATCAAACAGTATATTTTCTAATATTGTCACCATTAATCCCTTTTCAGTTAATTTAGTTTGAAAAGAAGAGGATAATTGTTTTTCATTAATATATTGATCAATCTTTTTTTGTAATGCTTTCAATTCATCCATCTCTTTTTTTTCTTTAGCTCTAGCTTCTTCTTGTTTTTTTGCTTGTTCTGCCTCAAGGCTACTTGCTGATAATTCTTTTTCCTCATTTGGCTTTTGATCACTTAAAAATTCTTTGTTACCTGTTCCCCCAGCTAATTCACTTCGAAAAGCAACTGCCATCTGTTTAAACTTCGCAGCATCTATACTACTCATTGCGAATAAAACGATAAACAATGCAAATAACAACGTTAACATATCAGAATATGGAATTAACCACGTTTCATCGATATGCTCATCATGTTTTTTCTTTTTGCCTCTTCTATTTTTCTTACTCCGCATTTTTTTCTGCTCCTTTTTCTAGCTTTTTACGCTCAGTTGCAGAAAGTGCACCTAAAATGCGGTTCTTCATAATAAACGGATATGTACCTTCTTGTAACATTAATAAACAATCAATGATTAAACGTTTTTTCTCAATTTCAGCTGAAGATTTTTGCTTTAACTTATTTGCAAATGGATGCCATAATACATAACCTGAAAAAATACCAAAAATCGTTGCAATAAACGCACCCGAAATAGCATGACCTAACTTTTCAATATCAGTTAAGTTACCAAGCGCAGCTACAAGACCGATAACAGCACCTAAAACTCCTAATGTCGGTGCATACGTACCAGCTTGTGAAAAAATAGCAGCTCCCTTTGCATGTCTTTCTTCAATTGCCTCTAATTCAGATTCCAAAATCTGCTCTAAATCTTCTGCGGATACGCCATCAATCACAAATTTCATACCGCGCAAAAGAAATTCATCTTGAATTTTGTCTAATTGTTGCTCTAAAGACAAAATACCGTATTTTCTACTTTCAGATGTCCAATGAACAAATAATTCTAGCAACTGTTCATAACTTAAATCCTTTTTATTTGAACCAAAAAGAACTTTAAATAGTTTTGGAACCCTTTTTAGTTGATTCATCGGAAATGCAATACATACTGCAGCAAATGTACCGATAAAAATAATTAATGCTGCGGCAGGATTTAATAAGGCTGTTACGTCAGCGCCCTTGACGACCATCCCTACTACCACTGCTAAAAATCCTAAAACAAGTCCAATAATTGTTGCAAAATCCATTCCCATTCACTCCTAGTCTATACAAGAAGTTCTTTATTCTCGATAATCGCTACATCTTCTTATGTATATATATTACATAAAAAATGCAATTCATGAAAGATAAGAAATGAATTATATAAAAAAATACTACAAATTCACACATTTTCTGACATTTTCTTTGCATTTCTATTACGTTATGACTCTTATATTCCTTTTCCAACAAACTAGACTTATAATAAAAAAACGCTACACATTTTATTAAGAAGGGACTGTGATTACAAGGCATTATGAAAAAGATAATAATTATTTCTGCCACTACTATTGTAATCGGTATCACATCTTTCACTTACTTTGGTTCTAAATCACCACTACATAATGAAGCGAAAGCTGTCGAAAGTCAAAAACATACTAACCACCCAAAAGAAGAGATTCCTGCTTTTCCAAAAGCTGATCATAATGCAAAGAAAATAGACAATAACTTTTCAGTTGTAACAAATCCAAAATCTAATCTTGTCTTAATTAATAAACATCGAAAACTACCAGATGGATACATTCCTGAAGACTTAACGAGACCAAACGTACCATTTGCTAGTCCAAAAGATAAAGAAAAAACATTGCTACGCAAAGATGCTGCAGAGGCACTTGAAAACATGTTCAAAGCTGCGAAAAAAGAAGGGCTTGATCTTACAGCTGTATCTGGTTATCGTTCATACAAACGCCAAAAATCGTTGCATGATACATACGTTAGGCGTCAAGGAAAAGCTGAGGCTAATTCAGTAAGCGCAATTCCTGGTACGAGTGAACACCAAACGGGTTTAGCAATGGATATTAGTTCAAAAACAGCTAAATTTCAATTAGAGCCTATTTTCGGGGAGACAGCAGAAGGAAAATGGGTCGCGGAACACGCTCATGAATTCGGCTTTGTCATTCGTTACTTAGAAGATAAAACAGATACAACAGAATATGCATATGAACCATGGCACTTACGCTACGTTGGTAATCCATACGCTACATACCTATATAAACATCACTTAACATTAGAAGAAGCGATGGAAGACAAAAAATAAGAGAGCAAATTGCTCTCTTATTTTTCTTTCACTCTATCATTGTAGTAATTTCTTCTTCCATTCTTCAGGCCATGGTTCGCCTCTTCCTGTTTTTTTCGACGCTTGAACCATCATTCCACGACCTACTAAACAAACCTCTCCTTCTGCATTCTTCACCATATAATGTAGATCTAAAGAAGAGTTCCCAACCGATCCTGCCTTTACATACACCTTCAACTGTTCATCAAAATATATTTGCTTAATAAAATTACATTGTAAATCCGCAACAACGATCATCGTTTCTGATGATGCATGTGTCCACTCTTGCATAAATCCAAGTTCTTTAAACAACGCGATACGAGCTTCTTCAAAATAAGTAAAAGCAACGACATTATTTACATGTCCAAACATATCTACTTCACCAAAACGAACCTTTACAGGATTGTAAAATGAAAAACCACTTTCCCATTTCTCGAAGTCTTCAATATAAGAAATTCTCTTCAACGCTATCTCCCCTTCCTGCCAAAAAAACAGAATAAACTGAAAAATGAAGTTATAAATATTGCCCCTTCAAGATGAAGAGGCAATATTTATTAATAGTTATTATCGCTACCAAAGAAATCTTTGAACGATTGAATTGTTGTATCACGGTTTAATGCCGCAATTGAAGTTGTTAAAGGAATACCCTTCGGACATGACTGCACACAGTTTTGAGAGTTACCACAGTTTGCTAGTCCTCCATCTCCCATAATTGCACGTAAGCGATCTGCTTTATGCATTTCACCCGTTGGATGTGAGTTGAATAAACGAGCTTGTGATAACGGCGCTGGTCCAATAAAGTCAGACTTACTGTTTACGTTTGGACATGATTCTAAGCAAACACCACATGTCATACATTTTGAAAGCTCATAAGCCCATTGACGCTTTTTCTCAGGCATTCTTGGTCCTGGACCTAAGTCATACGTACCATCAATTGGAATCCAAGCTTTAACGCGTTTTAGAGCATTAAACATGCGACTGCGGTCAACTTGTAAATCACGTACAACTGGGAATGTCTTCATCGGCTTTAAGCGAATTGGCTGTTCTAATTGGTCAATAAGAGCCGTACATGATTGACGTGGCTTTCCGTTAATAACCATCGAACATGCACCGCATACTTCCTCTAAGCAGTTCATATCCCATGCGATCGGAGTTGTTTGGTTTCCTTTTGAATCAACAGGATTACGACGAATTTCCATAAGCGCCGAAATAATATTCATATTAGGACGATATGGAATTTCAAACTCTTGGTCAAACTCTTGTGCATCTGGTCCATCTTGTCTCGTAATGATGAGGCGGATTGTTTTCTCAGACATGTTGTTTATCCCCCTTCTCTTCACCCTTAGCAGCTACATCATGTTTTGAAGAATAATCACGTTTACGTGGTTTAATTAATGAAACATCAACGTCTTCGTAATGGAATGCTGGTGCATTTCCTTCTCCTTCAAATTTTGCCATAGTAGTTTTTAAGAAGTTTGCATCATCACGATTTGGGAATTCAGGTTTGTAATGCGCCCCGCGGCTCTCATTACGGTTATATGCGCCAATTGTAATAACACGTGCTAACTCAAACATATTTGCAAGTTGACGTGTAAATGAAGCACCTTGGTTACTCCATCTCGCTGTATCGTTAATGTTAATACGTTTGTAACGATCCATTAACTCTTCAATTTTCGCATCTGTTTCTAATAACTTTTTATTTTCACGAACTACTGTAACGTTATCTGTCATCCATTCTCCAAGCTCTTTATGAAGAACATATGCATTTTCATTACCATCCATCGTTAAAATATTGTTAAATTTCTCTGTTTCGATTAATTCATTTTGCTCATATACAGTAGATGAAACAGCATCTGATGATTTAGAAAGACCTTTCATATATTCAATTGCGTTTGGTCCTGCTACCATACCACCGTAAATTGCTGATAATAGTGAGTTTGCACCAAGGCGGTTACCACCGTGCATAGAATAATCACACTCACCTGCTGCAAATAAACCTGGAATACTAGTCATTTGCTTATAGTCAACCCATAGTCCACCCATTGAATAGTGAACAGCTGGGAAGATTTTCATTGGTAGTTTACGAGGATCATCCCCTGTAAATTTCTCATAGATTTCAATAATTCCACCAAGTTTAATATCTAGTTCTTTCGGATCTTTATGAGAAAGATCTAAGTACACCATGTTTTCACCGTTAATACCTAGTTTTTGCTCTACGCAAACATCAAAGATTTCACGCGTTGCGATATCACGAGGTACAAGGTTTCCGTAAGCCGGATATTTTTCTTCTAAGAAGTACCATGGTTTACCATCTTTATATGTCCAAACACGTCCACCTTCACCACGTGCAGATTCACTCATAAGACGTAATTTATCGTCTCCAGGAATTGCCGTTGGGTGAATTTGAATGAACTCACCATTTGCATAATATGCACCTTGTTGATATACAGCAGAAGCTGCTGTACCTGTATTAATAATGGAGTTTGTTGATTTTCCGAAAATGATACCAGGGCCCCCTGTTGCCATAATCACGGCATCAGCTCCGAAACTTTTAATCTCCATAGTTTGTAAGTCTTGTGCAACGATTCCTCGGCACACACCTTCATCATCAACAACAGCTCGTAAGAAATCCCAGCCTTCATATTTCGTTACAAGTCCTGCTACTTCGTGACGACGTACTTGCTCATCTAATGCGTAAAGTAATTGCTGTCCAGTTGTTGCACCAGCAAATGCTGTACGGTGATGTTGCGTTCCACCAAATCGACGGAAATCAAGAAGTCCTTCTTCCGTACGGTTGAACATAACACCCATACGGTCCATTAAATGAATGATACCAGGTGCTGCTTCACACATTGCTTTAACTGGTGGTTGGTTCGCTAAGAAGTCCCCACCATAAATTGTATCGTCAAAGTGGATCCATGGAGAATCCCCTTCACCTTTCGTATTTACGGCACCGTTAATTCCGCCCTGAGCACATACAGAATGTGAACGTTTTACTGGTACTAAAGAAAACAGTTCAACATTTACTCCTGCTTCTGCCGCTTTAATCGTTGCCATTAAGCCAGCCAAGCCACCGCCGACTACTATAAGTTTCCCTTTCATGCTCTCCCACTCCTTACTGATTTGCTAGCTGTGGATCGATGAACGCTAATAATGCACTCACACCTACATAAGATAGACCTAAGAAAATAGCTAATGTTACATAAGTAGAGATTCTTTGTGAACGTGGAGATACTGTAATTCCCCAGCTGATGCAGAATGTCCATAGTCCATTTGCAAAGTGGAAAATTGTTGAAACAACACCAACTAAGTAGAATGCAAACATAGCTGGATTGTTTAAAATATCTGCCATCATATCATAGTTTACCTCTTTACCTAACATTGCTTGAATACGAGTTTCCCAGACGTGCCAAGAAATGAAAATCAGCGTAACGATACCTGAAATTCTTTGGAAAACGAACATCCAGTTACGGAAATAACCGTAAGAAACCGCATTGTTCTTAGCTGTAAATGCAATATATAAGCCATATATAGCATGGTACAGTATCGGTAAAAAGATGATGAAAATTTCTAGCGCATACCGGAATGGAAGGAGCTCCATAAAGCCTGCAGCTTTGTTAAAAGCCTCTGCTCCTCTTGTTGCAAAGTTGTTTACAATTAGATGTTGCGTCAAAAAGACACCAACCGGGATGACCCCCATTAATGAGTGCCACTTACGAAACGTATACTCGCGGCCTTTCATGTCCCCATTACCCCCTTGAATGTTTGACTGCTGTTTTCAGATTAATTTATAACAATAATGTTTTTTCACTATTGGCATAAGAAAAACTGAAAAAATTATTCGAAATATTTCAGCATAATTTGATAACAAGTTCATTTTACCCCTATTTTTGTCGAAGCGTCAAGAAAACGTATACATAATTTGCATATAATTTGGCAATTCTTTTTTTCTTCTTAGATATTCAGATTTCCCTAAAGAAAAATCTGTTTTTATAAATGAAAAATGTTATATAATAATCCCTATAGAAAGAGGGGAATATTGTGAGTAAAAATACAATCGATATAACATCTTTAGAAGATGTTTCATTGAACGCCTTCGCTTATGAATTGCTACGTGAAGAATTACTACCTGATTTAATCGGCAACGATTTAGATGGTATTTTATACTGGTCTGGTAGAAACCTTGCAAGAAAATATCCGCTAGAAACAATTGAAGAAGTCATTCAGTTCTTTGAAAAAGCTGGCTGGGGCACTTTAAGCATTATTGAACATAAGCGTCGTGAAATGCAGTTCCAACTTAAAGGCACACTCATTGCAGAACGTCAAAAACAAAAACGACATTCTTCTTATCAACTAGAAGCTGGATTCATCGCTGAACAAATTCAAAAGCAACGGAACGTCGTTGCAGAGTCATACGAAGAAAAGAAAAAACGTTCTGACTCTATTACATTTCTTGTAAAATGGGATATAAAAGATCTCATTGAAGTGTAAGCATTACCTACAGTCAACTAGACATATCAGTTTAGTTGACTTTTTTGTATTTTCATTCAGATGCATTTATTTTAAATCTTCAGAAATTATACCAAAAAACAGAAGACGTTGTAAACTACAACGTCTTCTTATCTGTTAAATACGTATAAATCGTCTCCGCGACATTTTTCGGCATACCCGCTTCGACAAATTCCTCTATAGAAGCTTCTTTCATCTTCTTTAATGAACCAAAATGTTTTAACAATACCTTTTTCCGTTTATCACCTATTCCTGGAATGTCATCCAATGCTGATTGAATGACAGATTTCCCATGTAATTGACGATGGAATGTAATCGCAAATCGATGCACCTCATCTTGAATACGCTGCAATAAATAAAATTCTTGGCTATTTCTCTCAAGCATCACAGGTTCCGGTGGGTCCCCAATAATTAAATGGGAGGTTTTATGTTTATCATCTTTCACAAGACCTGCCATCGGAATATATAATCCGAGCTCATTCTCTAGAATATCACTTGCAGCCGCTAGATGGCCTTTTCCTCCATCAATAATAATCAAATCAGGTAAAGGTGAATTTTCTTTAAGGGCCCTTGTATAACGGCGCCTCACAACTTCTCTCATAGACTCATAATCGTCTGGTCCTTGAACCGTTTTAATTTTATATTTTCGATACTCTTTCTTCGCCGGTTTCCCATCGATAAAAGCAATCATTGCAGAAACAGGATTTGTTCCTTGAATATTTGAGTTATCAAACGCTTCAATACGATACGGCGTTTCAATCCCAAGCTGCTTCCCTAAATGATCTACTGCTTTAATCGTTCGTTCTTCATCACGTTCAATTAAGTAAAACTTCTCTTCAAGAGCAATTTTCGCGTTTTTATTTGCTAATTCTACAAGGTCTTTTTTCTTACCACGTTTCGGCTGTGTCGCTTCTACTTCTAAAAAGCGCTCTACTAATTCCGAGTCTATACTTCCTGGAACGACAATTTCCTTCGGCTTAAAATGACTACTGTTTTCATAAAATTGGCCGATAAACGTTAAAAAGCCCTCTTCTGGTTCATCGTAAATTGGAAACATAGAAACATCACGTTCAATTAGCTTTCCTTTTCGAACGAAGAAAACTTGAACACACATCCATCCTTTATCCACTGCATATCCAAACACATCACGATCGACTAAGTCACTCATAATCATCTTTTGTTTTTCCATAATCGCATCAATATGAGCAATTTGATCACGCAACTCTTTTGCACGTTCAAACTCTAGTTTCTCTGAGGCCTCATACATTTTTACTTCTAATTCTGAACGAACTTCTTTATGTCCACCATTTAAAAACTTAATAATTTCATCTACAATTTCTTTATTTTGTTCTTCCGTCACTTCTTTCACACACGGCGCTAAGCATTGACCCATATGATAATACAAACAAACTTTATCTGGCATATTCGTACATTTCCGAAGTGGATACATACGATCTAGCAGTTTTTTCGTTTCATGAGCAGATTGTGCATTTGGATAAGGACCAAAATACTTTCCTTTATCCTTTTTTACATTTCGAGTAATGAGTAAGCGCGGTTGCTTCTCCGCCGTAATTTTAATAAAAGGATATGTTTTATCATCTTTTAATTGAATATTATATTTCGGATCATATTTTTTAATTAGATTTAACTCTAAAATAAGTGCTTCTAAATTCGAAGAGGTTACAATATATTCAAAATCAACAATTTCTCCTACAAGCCGCAGTGTTTTCCCATCATGTGAACCAGTAAAGTACGAGCGCACACGATTTTTAAGCACTTTTGCCTTTCCAACATATATAACCGTTCCTTGCTTATCTTTCATCAAATAACAACCAGGTTGATCTGGTAAAATAGCCAACTTCTCTTTCAAATGTTCGTGCACTCGTCTCCCTCCATTTCTACATACTTAGCATTTTTATTTTCCCTTGAAAACATACTATGCTCAAACACCCAACATACGTTCTTTTATTGTAACGGAAAGACTGTAAAAAAGAAAATAAAAAAAGCTACCAACTGGTAGCTTTTTTATTTTAGAAATGTTTAGAAACTAATTCTACTAACGCTTCTTTCGGTTTGTAACCTAACGTTTGATCAACTACTTTACCGTCTTTTAATACGAAAAGAGCTGGAATGCTCATTACTTCGAATTGACGAGCAGTTTCTTGGTTCTCATCAACATCTACTTTTACTACTTTTACTTTTTCGCCTAGTTCTGCATCGATCTCCTCTAATACAGGAGCGATCATTTTACAAGGTCCACACCAAGGTGCCCAGAAATCTAATAATACAACACCTTCGCTAGTTTCAGCTGCGAAGCTTTGGTCATTTGCGTTTACAATTGCCATTTTATTTCCTCCTTCAAGTATATTCTACCAAGAGTATATCATTAACTTATATACGTGGCGAATAATATGTATCGTTATGTATTGTAACAAAAAAATGTTCCTTTATACTATATAAAAATATGGATTAAATACTAAAAAGATGAGAGACAGGGGATCTCTCACCTTTTTCTATATATAGGGGTACTTCACTTGGAACTCAAGGGTACTTAAATCATGAATGTACTTTTAACTTTTTAAACTCTTCTGTTAAAAGAGGTACAACTTCGAACAAGTCACCAACAATACCGTAGTCAGCTACTTTGAAGATACTTGCTTCTGGATCTTTATTAATCGCAACGATTATTTTTGAGTTAGACATACCTGCTAAATGCTGAATCGCACCAGAAATACCACATGCAATGTATAAGTCTGGCGTAACAACTTTACCAGTTTGACCAATTTGTAATGAGTACTCACAGTATTCAGCGTCACAAGCACCACGAGATGCCCCAACAGCGCCGCCTAGTACGTCAGCTAACTCTTTTAATGGTTTAAATCCTTCTTCACTCTTCACACCGCGTCCGCCAGCGATAATAACTTTCGCTTCAGAAAGATCCACACCTTCTGCTGTTTTACGGACAACATCTTGAATAATTGTACGTAAATCTTTCACATCAACTGTAATAGAAGATACGTCACCGCTGCGAGACTCATCTTTTTCCAGAGTTGCAATGTTATTTGGACGCACTGTCGCAAATAAGATGCCGTCTGTTACAATCTTCTTCTCGAATGCTTTACCAGAGTAAATTGGACGAGTGAAGATAACATTTCCACCTTCAACCTCTAAAGCAGTTACGTCAGAAACTAAACCAGCTTCAAGCTTCGCTGCTAATTTTGGTGATAAATCTTTACCAAGTGCCGTATGTCCAAAGACAATACCTTCTGGATTTTCTTCAGCATGTACAGCTAAAAACGCTTGTGCATAACCATCAGATGTATATGATTTTAATTTATCATTTTCAACTGTCACAACGCGATCTGCACCGTAATGAATCAATTCATTTGCAAAAGAGGCAACGCTGTCTCCAATTAGAAGACCTACTACTTCACCGCCTTCTGCAATTGTTTTTGCTGCTGCTACCGCTTCAAACGAAACGTTACGTAGCGATCCATCACGAACTTCACCCATTACTAATACTTTACGAGCCATAGATTTTCCCTCCTGCATATATAATTTCGTATTTTATTAGATTACTTTCGCTTCTGTATGGAGCAACGATACAAGTTCTTTTACTTGATCTTGCAGCTCGCCTTGTAACACTTTTCCTGCATCTTTCTTAGGAGGCAAATAGATTTCAATTGTTTTTGTCTTTGCTTCCACATCATCTTCTTCTAAATCTAAATCATCTAATTCTAATTCTTCTAGTGGCTTTTTCTTCGCTTTCATAATACCTGGAAGCGATGGGTAACGAGGTTCATTTAAACCTTGCTGTGCTGTTACTAAAACTGGTAATGAAGTTGCAATCACTTCTGTATCACCTTCAACATCACGCTCAATCTTCACATTTGTACCGTCAATTTCAAGTTTTGTAATTGTCGTTACATATGGAATATTTAACGCTTCAGCTACGCGTGGCCCTACTTGTCCAGATGCACCATCAATTGCAACGTTTCCGCCTAAAATTAAATCTGCATCTTTATCTTTTAAATATTCAGCAAGTACTTTTGCTGTCGTGAACTGGTCACCATTTTCTACATCATCTTCAATATTAATTAATACCGCTTTATCACAGCCCATTGCTAATGCAGTACGAAGTTCTTTCTCACTATCTTCGCCACCGACTGTTACAACTGTAACTTCTCCACCTTGTGCGTCTCTTACTTGAATTGCTTCTTCAATTGCATATTCATCGTAAGGGTTGATGATGAATTCCGCTTCGCCATCGTAAATTGCACCGTTTTTAATTACGATTTTTTCTTCTGTATCAAATGTTCGTTTCATGAGTACGTAGATGTTCATTCCATTTACCCCCTTGTTTTTCAGAAAGATTCTATCAATTTTAATTTTCTGTTAATTTATATTAAAAAAATAATTTAACTACCTGCCACTAAATGAAGGTTTACGCTTTTCTAAAAATGCGGCTACACCTTCTCTTCCATCTTCACTCGTAAATACTTCACCAAAAATTTGTGATTCACGTTGTACACCTTCATAGTAATGAGACGATTTTGTCGTTTGCAATAACTCTAGTACAGCACGAGTTGTTGCTGGACTTTTTCCAGCAATTTGTTTTGCAACTTTAAGCGTATCATCTAAAAATGATTCTTCAGAGAACAATCCGTTAACAAGTCCCCACTTTAATGCTTCTGCACCAGTAATTGGTGTACTTGTTAACATCATTTCACAAGCTTTCGCTTTCCCAACATAACGTGGTAAGCGCTGTGTACCTGCAAAGCCAGGAATTAATCCAAGTGTTAATTCAGGTAAACCAAGTTTTGCACTTTCAGTTGCAAAGCGCATGTGGCAAGACATAGCAAACTCAAGGCCGCCGCCCAGTGCCGCTCCATGAATTGCCGCAATAACTGGTTTTGAACATTTTTCAACACGCTCAAACGTAACTTGTCCAAGCTGTGCTAATTCTGTTGCTTGCTTCGCTTCAGTAACAGATGTAAATTCTTTAATATCTGCTCCTGCTGAGAAGAAACGTCCTTCACCGTGAATAACAACAACACGAATGTTATCATCCTTTTCCACTTGATCAATTAATTCAGTAACGTCATGCATAACTTGTGAAGACATCGCATTCGCTGGTGCGTGATTTAACGTCGCCACCGCGATATGATCTTCAACTCTTACAGATAGGAATTTCAACATGATCCCTCCCATTATTGACGATAACCACAAGCTGCAATAAGTAGCCCGTGTACCGTTTTTGAAAGTGCGACCAGATCATACTTATGATCGCTCATTACCCAATTGGTCACAACTTCATCTACTGTTCCAAAGATCATTTGTCTTGCCACGCGAACATTTAAATCTGCTTGAAATTCACCTTGTTTTATACCAGTCTCTAAAATCTCATCCATAACTTGTAAGTAGCCTTTTAATACTTCATTTATTTTAAGGCGCAAGTCTTGATTGGACTGCCTTAGCTCTAATTGCGTAACGATAGCAAGCGGATCATTTTGCGACAACAGCAAGAAGTGCGTTTCTACCAACATGAATAACTTCGATACAGCGCTTTCAATTCCTGCTGTTTTTTGACGAATTGTTTCGACAAATTCTCCCATCTTCTCTTGGAATAAGGATATTAATATATCTTCTTTATTTTTAAAATATAAATAAATCGTGCCATCAGCTACCCCAGCTTGCTTTGCGATTTTAGAAACTTGCGCTTGGTGGTACCCATTCTCCGCAATCACAATGACTGCTGCATCAATAATTTGATTGTATTTCGGTCTATTTTTCTTCACTTTACTGTCCCCTTCAAGAAGATGACTGAATGAATAGTCATTCATATTCTTATAATACTGACTATTTAGAAAAGTGTCAATCCTATTTTTTCAAAAAGAAAGGGCCTTAGCCCGTTTGCTCATCCTCATTCTTTCTCTTCTCTTCATCTATTAGAACACGGCGCAAAATTTTCCCTACTGTCGTTTTCGGCAATTCATCTCTAAACTCATATACTTTCGGCACTTTATAAGCCGCTAAATATTTACGTGCAAACTGATTTAATTCTTCCTCAGAGCATTCCGTACCTTCTTTTAACACAACAAATGCTTTAACTGTCTCTCCTCGGTACGGATCTGGAACTCCAATTGTCACTACTTCTTGCACTTTTTCATGCTCATATAATACTTCTTCAACTTCACGAGGATACACATTAAATCCACTCGCGACAATCATATCTTTCTTGCGATCTTTTACATAGAAGAATCCATCTTCATCCATGTAGCCAACATCACCTGTATGGAGCCAGCCATCTTGCAATACAGCCGCTGTTTCCTCTGGCTTATTCCAATATCCTTTCATAATTTGAGGGCCTTTCACTACAATTTCACCTATTTCTCCTGGCGGTAATGCCTCACCAGTTTCAAGCGACATAATGATTGCTTCTGTATCTGGCCACGGAACTCCGATGCTACCTGGCACTCGCTTTTCCCATAAAAAATTACTATGTGTAACCGGAGAGGATTCTGTTAAACCATATCCCTCTACTAGTTTACCACCTGTAACTTTTTCGAACTTTTCCTGTACTTCTACTGGCAGTGGTGCTGATCCACTAATACAAGCACGAATAGAAGAAATATCGTATTCTTTTAAAAGCGGACTATTTAAAAGAGCGATATAAATAGTTGGTGCCCCTGGAAACAATGTCACTTTATGCTTCTTAATCGCTTCAAAAACCATTTTCATATCAAACTTTGGAATAAGGACCATTTTGTATCCTTGCATAATACTTAAATTCATAACAGCTGTCATACCATAAACATGGAAAAATGGAAGAACCCCAAGAACGACTTCTTCTCCTTCTTTGCAATTATATAACCATTGAACTCCCATTAACGTGTTAGAGACGAGGTTTTTATGCGTTAACATAACTCCTTTCGGAAATCCGGTTGTTCCTCCTGTGTACTGTAAAAGAGCTAGATCATTTTCAGGATCACAAGGCACCTCAACATTCGTATTCACTTCTTTTTCTACTGAATTCCAAAGATGAATCGTTTCACTCTCTGATACTTTCACAACTAAATTCGACTGTTTTTTCTGCACAAATGGATACAATAGATTTTTAGGGAATGGTAAAAAGTCTGCAATACGAGTTACGATAATATGCTCAATTTTTGTAGCAGATTGAACATTCGTTACTCTTGGAAACACTAAATCGAGACAAAGAATTACTTTTGCTCCCGAGTCATGAAGCTGATATTCTAATTCCCTTTCTGTATACAGTGGATTGGTTTGTACTACGATACCTCCCGCAAGTAATGTACCGTAATAACCAATTACAGCTTGCGGACAATTCGGCAACATAATAGCAACTCGATCACCCTTTTCCACACCGAGTTTTTGAAGATAATTTGCAAACCGCTTCACCTTATCATGGAAGTCCGAAAACGTAATATCCTTCCCTAAAAAGTGAAGCGCTTTCTTTTCTGGGTAGCGAGAAGCCATCTGTTCTACATATCTATGAAGCGGCTGAATATCATAAGAAATCGTACTCGGAATTTCCTCTGGATAACTTTTCAACCATGATTTTTCCACCTTCATTCCCCCTTCAAATACATAAAAAATAAATGAATGTTCATTCATGATGGTTATTTTCATTATATTATAGTCACCATAGCGTTACAATCATAATATTCTGACTTTTGTATAACTATGCTTTACTTCATTAACTTCTTATTATATGTAGAAACTCTCTTAATCTTAAAAGAGTAAGAGAGTTTGTCATTAACTTAATCTTATAATTGTTAATACCGCTCCTGGGGTAGTTGTTGATAATGTCGCAACAGCTAACAAACCAAATAATTGCAAACTAATTGCACTCCCCGCCGCAAGAGTCGTAATAATTGTCGCACTAAATGATGTCGTTGCTAATGCAGGAGAATTAATAGTCCCAGCAAGCGGTGCCCCATTAATTGTAATTCGTGAACTAACTAATAATGCAGCCGTTATATTAATTGAATATGAAATATAATAATTCCCTGCATTTGCAGCCGTAAATACTGTGTTCCCCCCAGACACTGTAATACCTGGACCAATATTCTGATTGTTTGGAAGCGGGACATTTGTTCCACCTAGTAGTACCGATATTGCTGTACCCGACGTATTATTTGCAAATGCGTATGTTGCCGTTATACTTGTGCCTGTTGCTCCTGTTGGACCTGTATCGCCTGTCGCTCCCGTTGGACCCGTTGCTCCCGTTACTCCTGTCGCCCCCGTTGGACCATGCTCCCGTTACTCCTGTCGCCCCCGTTGGACCTGTTGCTCCTGTTGGGCCTGTTGCTCCTGTTGGACCTGTGTCGCCTGTTACCCCTGTCGCCCCCGTTGGACCCGTTGCTCCCGTTACTCCTGTTGGGCCTGTTGCTCCTGTTGGACCTGTGTCGCCTGTTACCTCTGTCGCCCCCGTTGGACCCGTTGCTCCTGTTATTCCTGTCGCTCCTGTTGGACCCGTTGCCCCTGTTATTCCTGTCGCTCCCGTTGGGCCTGTTGCTCCTGTTATTCCTGTCGCTCCTGTTGGACCCGTTGCCCCTGTATCGCCTGTTACTCCCGTCGCTCCCGTTGGACCTGTGTCGCCTGTTACTCCTGTCGCCCCCGTTGGGCCTGTGCCACCTGTTGCCCCTGTTGCCCCCGTCGGACCGGTTGGACCAACCTTAGGAACTGTCCCATCGCAACTAAAACAGCATGAATCAACATGTACACCATTTTGATTATTACACCCACAATATCCATTTACGTTATTGCTCCATGAAGACATGTTGATCACTTCCTTTACATGCAATCTTTTAAGTACAATCACCGAGTTAGAAAACATCTATCTAAATAACAAAGAAATACTTTACCTATTCGGGATAAACACAGGTTTATTCCATACATTCTAGTAATTATTACATGCGATTCTCACTCCTTTTGCTTGTACTTTCGCCTTATCTCCACAGACTATTAACAATACACATTACACTATCGTACACAGCCACTTTCCCATTTAAACTTTCCACATTCGCCAATATTTTTAGTAAAGAGGCTTATTCTTCATAAATAGCGACTATAATATATAAAAATCCGCATAATTCGTTATTTTTCGTCAAAATTTTAAAAATATATTGACACTTAAAATACCCTCATAGTATGATTTGGGTGTTGTAATTGATAACCATTTTCACTTATGGTGCTAGTTACAAAAAACACTTAATTTGGGGGCAGAAGATGAAGAAAATTCTCAGTATTTTCATAGTAGTTCTTCTATTCGCTGTTGGATGCGGACAGCAAAAAGAGGAGAAAAAAGAAACAAAAGCGGACAATAAAAATCAAGCTATAACAATTAAACACGCTGAAGGGGAAACGAAGTTAGATAAACCAGCGAAAAAAGTAGTTGTACTTGAGTGGGTATATTCAGAAGACTTATTAGCACTTGGTGTTCAGCCAGTAGGGATGGCAGACATTAAGAATTATAATAAATGGGTAAATACAAAAACAAAACCAAGTAAAGATGTTGTAGATGTAGGGACACGTCAACAACCAAACTTAGAAGAAATTAGCCGTTTAAAACCAGACTTAATTATCACAGCTTCATTCCGTGGTAAAGCAATTAAAAATGAATTAGAGCAAATTGCACCAACAGTTATGTTTGATCCATCAACAAGCAATAACGATCACTTTGCTGAAATGACAGAAACATTTAAACAAATTGCAAAAGCAGTTGGAAAAGAAGAAGAAGGTAAAAAAGTATTAGCTGATATGGATAAAACATTCGCTGATGCAAAAGCAAAAATTGAGAAAGCAGACTTAAAAGATAAAAACATCGCAATGGCACAAGCATTTACTGCTAAAAACGTACCAACATTCCGTATCTTAACTGACAATTCTTTAGCTTTACAAGTTACAAAAAAATTAGGTTTAACAAATACTTTTGAAGCAGGAAAATCTGAGCCAGATGGTTTTAAACAAACAACTGTAGAATCATTACAAAGTGTACAAGATTCAAACTTCATTTACATTGTAGCGGATGAAGATAACATTTTTGACACGCAACTAAAAGGCAACCCTGCTTGGGAAGAATTAAAGTTCAAAAAAGAAAACAAAATGTATAAATTAAAAGGCGACACTTGGATTTTCGGTGGTCCTGAGTCTGCAACATCTTTAGCAACACAAGTAGCAGATGTAATGACAGCGAAGAAGTGATTACACAATGAATAGCTTACAACATACACTTCGAGCAAGTCTTGTATTCGGAGGAGGAGCAGCTCTCTTGCTCCTCCTTTTCTTTATTCATATCGGACAAGGTCAAGCAAACATTTCCTATAGTATGATTATTGATGCTCTTATCTCACCGAACCAATCGCTAGAACATCAAACTTTAATCATGCTTCGATTACCTAGAGCCGTAATTGCCATTTTAGCTGGAGGCGCTCTTGCTGCATCAGGGGTTATTTTACAAACGTTAACGAAAAATCCACTTGCTGAATCCAGTACAATGGGTATTCACTCTGGCGCATATTTCTTTCTAGTAGCGGCTACAATTTTCTTACCGAAAGGTTTACAAATTAATTCTCTTCTGTTCACATTTATCGGCGGTGCTATTACTGCTTTATTTGTATACCGTATTTCTGGTGGAAAAAAGGGAACCCCACTCAGAATGGCATTAGCTGGTATGGTCGTTACATTAATGCTCTCTGCCTTTACCGGAACGATGCAGCTTTTCTATGAAAATGAAACAGCTGGTTTATTTTTATGGGGAGCTGGATCTCTTATTCAAAATAACTGGGATGGCGTTCAATTTGCTTTTCCATTTATCATTATTTCTTTCCTAGTTTTACTATTTATATCTCGTAAACTCAACATTCTCTTACTTGGTGATGATGTTGCTGTTTCTCTTGGTGAAAAAACAGCAGTAACACGTCTTATCGCCTTCATTGCTGCAATCTTTTTAACAGCAGTAATTGTTACTGTTGTTGGACCAATTGGATTTGTCGGCTTAGTTGCACCTCATTTAATGCGCCTTATCGGATACCGTCAACACTTTACGCTTCTTCTCTCTTCTTTCTTATGGGGGGCAGTATTATTGCTTGGAGCAGATGTTGTCGGTAGATTAATAGATCCAACCGGTGCAGAACTTCCTGTTGGGGCAGTCACAGCAATGATTGGATCTCCTTGGCTTATTTACTTAGTTTATCGAATGATGAAGTCGAAACAATATATGAATGATAACGGTGCGAATGCAGCTGGAGCTAGTTCCCGCTATTACTCTTATAAAAAGGTAATCATTATATCTATCACACTTTGTATTGTGACGATTGCTCTTGGTGTTACAATCGGTAGTAACGCTTATATCGAAAGCATTACAAATGTTATATCAGGTCAATTAACACAATTTGACAAAAACATGATGATGAATCTTCGATTACCAAGAATGCTCGTTGCCGCTATTGCTGGTGCATGCCTTGCAATAAGTGGGCTTGTTTTCCAAGGTATATTACGAAACCCACTTGCCGATCCTTCTATTATTGGTATTTCATCGGGAGCTGGTGTCGGTGCTTTAACTGTTATGTATGTCTTTCCTGCACTTCCTGGTTTCTTCCTACCAATTGGTGCATTTATTGGTGGACTACTTGCAGTAGGAATTGTCCTCTTCTTCTCATGGAAATCAGGGTTTAGCCCCACAGCTCTTGCTTTAATAGGGATTGGTATTTCTGCACTTGGCTCAGCAATTATTCAAATCTTTATCGTTAGAGCCAATTTGAATGTTGCCGCTGCTTTAACATGGTTATCTGGCAGTACGTATGCAAGAGGGTGGAATCACTTAGAAAATATCATTCTATATCCATCTCTAATTCTTGTATTAATTATCTTTTTCTTAATAAAACAACTTGACGTTCTCGTACTGGGAGACGATTTAGCAACTGGACTTGGGCAACCAGTAAATAAAACACGTCTTGCTCTAATTGTGCTAGCGACACTACTTGCATCAGTAAATATCGCTGCTGTCGGTACAATTGCCTTTTTAGGCCTTGTCGCACCTCACTTAGCAAGAATTGTTGTTGGTATGAACCATCAAAGACTATTCGTTTGTTCAGCACTATTTGGAGCAATCCTTCTTTCTGTTGCTGACTTACTTGGACGTACAATCGCATATCCGAAAGAAATTCCTTCTGGCCTTGTCGTTGCTGTACTTGGAGCACCTTATTTCTTATGGTTGATGAGGAAGAGTGGGAAGAAGGTTAATTAAAAGACGGCTTCATATATGTGAAGCCGTCTTTTCCTATTATGGCATAAAATTAGCATAGGCTTTGTACATAATATATATAACAAGTGAATACATGATTATATTGAACACACTTCGTTTTAAAGTTAACTTTCTCTTTAATTTCTTATCTTGTAATCTCAATTCTATTCCATTCGCTATTTTCAACCTACCTACTATTTGAAATAACTCTCTGTAATCATCAGCATTTCCCAATAATACGTATTCGTTATCATTTTTATACTTTATATGCAGAAACTCACTTCCACCTTTACGGTCTAATATTGTTTTCATATAAGCTACTTCATTCAATACACATACTTTTAAATCAACTTCATTATAATAACGATCCATAAAAAACACATACAATCGTTTATTTGTAACGATTAACACATTATTAATACCAAAGTTCATTGCAAGAACGCCTATCCCTAATGTCATGGCTGTGCCTGTCTGCCAATTTTTCACACGATGATTTTCGGCAAGCATACTATATAAAATCTCTTCGCTTCCCTGTAACTCTTCTTGTACAACCTCATAACAACGTTTCATTAAAATTGTTTTTGTTACAACTTCTTTTGTACGATCTATTTTCTTTTTATCTATTTTCTCATCATTTCTATAATCATCTACAAAATTATCGCTATACTGTAAGTTATTTAATTCCTGAAGTAACTTTTCTTTATTCATTCCTTTCCCCCCCCAGCAGCTTCTTCAATTTCTTTCTCCCTCTTGAAAGCCTACTATATACCGTATCTCGTGTCATACCGAATTCAAGCGCTATTTCTTGTACGCTATATTCATCTAAATACCTTTTTATAAAAATTTTCTTATCTTCTTCATTCAATTCTTTAATTAAAACGTAAAAATTATAATCTCGCTCTTCTTTTGTTAAATTGACATTTTTTCTATCTTCATATATTTCTTGCTGAAACTCTTGTAATTGATAAGACTTATTACTTTTTCGTTTATAATCAATGGCCTTAAACCTAGCGACAGATATAAGCCAGTTTCTAAACTTCCCACGATTTTCATCATAACTACTAATGTTGTACCAAACGATTAATAAAATATCATCAACACATTCATCCACTAACACCTTACTCTGTGCAGTATCTAAAATACTATGAACTACCTTATAAATTAAATCTCCATATCGATCAATTGCTGTATGTAATGCTAACATATCTTGTTTCCGAAGACCTTCTACTATTTCTATATCCTTCACCCTTATCACCACTCTTTATCCTATTCTTTATTCATTATATATACGAATGAGCACATTCGTTTCCTGACACTTTTACAAATATTTTCTAATTGTTTTCATATTGTAGCAATGCTTAATTAATTATTTCTTGTGGAACAGGGATTATATTATCTCTCACGAATTTAATCTATGAACAAAAATAGGAGGGATAACTATGTACCAAACTATTGACGGCTTCTTGCAATCATGGACATACGAAGCAGAGTCTACTCAGAAAATGCTTGATTCATTAACCGATGCATCTTTATCACAAGAGATTGCACCTGAACATTGGACTTTAGGAAAAGTTGCTTGGCATATCGTGACGGCAATTCCTGTTATACTATCTGGCACAGGGCTAAAGTTTGAAGGAGAATCGAAAGATTATCCTGTTCCAACTTCTGCAAAAACAATTGCAGATGAATACCGTAAAGTAAACGCGGCTTTTGTTGAAACACTTCAAAGTAAATGGACTGATAAAGACTTAGCTACTATTAATGACTTCTTTGGTCGCCCTATGCCGAATTCTATATTTTTAATGACACTCATTAATCATCAAAATCACCACCGCGGACAAATGACGGTTTTAATGCGACAAGCTGGCTTAACAGTTCCTGGCGTATATGGCCCCGCAAAAGAAGAATGGGCTGCGGCTGGAATGGAAGCTCCTAAAATGTAACGACAAAAAAGACAAGATGTTTACATATCTTGTCTTTTTCTGTAACTTGTTTCATGTGAAACTATTTTTTCTTAATGGTTGTTTTATGGAAAAGATAGGTTAAAATGAATACATATTACGAAGAGGGGCAACCAAATTGAATAAAAAAAACAAAAAAATAACTATGGGAACTCTTTTACTAACTTCTATTATTGGAGTTATTAGTGTATCTCTTTATTTCACCTATTATGGTACCCCTTGGGGAAAACAAGTAGCAATTACGGACTCAAAAGAGTATATTACAAAATATTTTAATCTAGATGCAGAAGTCAAAAATACTTCTTACGATGCTAAAATGAATAGCTATGCAATCTCCTTTGAAACAAGTACCGACGGCGAGTTTACTATCGAATATAAAAGTCCTAATAACTTTAACATTTCTCCAGAAGTGCAAAAGTATTTAAGTACACACTCTAAATTTACAGAGTAGTAACGAAGCGTACATATACAAAAAAGAGTTGGTGTAACGCCAACTCTTTTGCACATATTCTTATCATACAGTTATATCTTCCTTCTCTATATTTTTAATACCGTAATATGCAATCACAACTCCAATTGCTGCGAGTGCTAGTTGAAGGGGAAGTAAAGTTGCTGTAGGAAACTCTGGGTTGGTATTCATTGCAATTGAGACAACGATAAGAGATGAAACAATTGTAGTTGGCACTGAACGTTTACGCATTCCGAAATATAATGGGATTAAACTCATCCCCGCAGTTGCAATGGCTAAAGGAACTAGTTTTATTCCTTCTTGCACCAATTGATCTACTGTGAATGAATTAGGAAGAATTGAAAAATAACTATCTATCCCAAAGAAAATTCCTACTACTAAAATGTTAGATACAATAACTGTTATAAATGTTACTATCGCTGTAATAGCCAACTTACTAGCCATCATTTTCTTTCGGTTAATGGGATAAGAAAACATGAGTAGTATTGTTTTATTTTTATATTCGCCAATTATTAACCTTGCTATTAATACACTACCAAAAATAATAAATGTTGCTCTTACTATTGTGCTAGCCATTAGCAAAATCATCTGCGGATCTCTTATTTCTGGATCTCCTTCTATTTGTGCAATGAAACTAACAAAGATTAATAATGCCAGTATAATGATATTTGCAATAACTGCTCCCCTCACATACCATCCAAACTTAAACTTCTTCAATTCTAGATTCATAAGACGTAGCATGATAGTCCTCCTTTCATTTAAACTTTAATCAATATAAATTACCCCTGTTTTACTTAAAATCTTCACTTCGTTTTTTGCATCACCAATAGTTCCTTCTTTTATCTTTTCTGTATTTTTATCTTTCTTAAGTCCTTTTAAATCCACTATTACGTCAGTCAAATTACTTTTAGCCATAAGCTTCAATGATGCCGGGACACCTTTATACCGTACGCCAATATCCCCTGATTTTGTTTCTACAAATAATGATTTTCCTTCTGTCATATCTTTCAGTAATACTTCCCCAGATGTTGAAGTGATGTTCATATTTTCGTTTTTTACATTTTTCACGTAATTATCACCAGTAGTGGAAGTTATATTTACTTCTTGTAATGAACTATCTTTTAACATTAAATCTCCGCTTTCGGATGTAAATTCACCCTTCTCTGCCGATAGTCCTGTAATCATTCCATCTCCAGATTTGCCTTTTGTCACGATGCTTTTTACTACTATATCGTTTATTTTCACATCACCCGATTTATTATTTAATACAATTTTATCTATCTCTTTCTTCGGAATAGCTATACATATACTATTTTTCTTTCTAAACGTAAAACCATAAAAAAATCTGTTCACCTTTTGTTTTTGCTTAATCACAATTTTATTTTCGTCATTTTCTATTTTGACAGGATCTATCTCTTTATCTGCTTGTTCACCTTGAGCAGAAATTACTATTTTATTAGCGTCTGTACTTTTAAACTCAAGATTCCAATTTTCATTGTCTACTTCTATTGCTTTTATATTATTTATATCAAAAGACTTTTCTTTCTTAAAATCTTTCCCCTGAAATACCTTGAAACCAAAAACCGCACTAGCAATTGTAATGAATAATATTGCAATTACTATTATTTTTTTCACCATTTATACCCCAGTTCGTTGTTGTTTTAGGCTTACTTCACGCCACATCTATCTTGTCAATTTTACGAAACGATAGATAGCTAATGAAAATTCCTAATAAACAGAGCACTATTGGGATAGCTATAAAATCAAACATACTTACTTGACCATTTCCAGGACCAACGTTACTGTTCATCATCATCCCAATTATTACTGCAGAAGTAATCGTTGTCGGTGTTGATTTCTTTCTCATTCCAAAAAATAAAGGAATTAAACTAATACCAGATATCATAAATGCACTTATAATAGTAGCTGGAACGATAGCTATTATTTCCCCCATCGTAACAGGCGTTTCAAGTAGTCCCATTATTGGATTCATACAGAATATGAGCAAACTAATAATGAAAGTAGCGATAATCGTGCTCACAAAACAAAAACAAAAAACAATTGTTAATTTCGCACTCATTAGCATTTTCCTTTGCAGTGGATACATAAATAGTAGCTGTATTGTTTTGTTCTTGTATTCATCAATCACTAAACGTGATAAAATAACCGATGCAAAAATAATAAATGTAATTCTAATAAGAATATTTGCTAAAGACATGTATTCCATATAGCTAGAGAACATCAAATCATCCTCTACCTTAGATCCCCATGCCATAAGACTTACCGCCGCAAAAATTGCTATAATACAAATTGCTACCCCTTTAAAGTAACTAGATAATTTATGTTTCTTCCATTCGAGCTTCATTAATTTAAACATATAAATTACGCCTCCATTCTTTATATACCTGTCTCTACGCTGCTAACATTCTAACTCCAGCAGTAACGAAGCTTAACATTCCTATCACTAGTAGAATCAACAACCATTTCCGCTCTGGTTTTCTATAATATAAAATTCCACTTATTAGCATTACGATAAATCCACTTACCAGATTCAGCCACAGTCCATTAAGCATGAATCCCTTCTCCATCCATTACATTTAAGAAATATTCTTCTAAGGAACTATGTTTTTTATTAATACTTTCAATTTCCACATCGTTCATAATAAGTGCTTTTGAAATGGCCTGCTGAGACGCTGACGTATCATACACACGAATCATGGTTCCACTCATTATTTTGTAGTTTTTTATACCAAGTTTATCTTCTAAAATATAAGCTACACGTTTCACATCAGGAACAGTGATTTCAATGTACTCTGTTTGTTTTCCGTTAATACTCTTCATTGAAACTTCTTTTATTAGTTTTCCATTTTGAATCACACCAATTGTATCCGCCATTAGTTCCATCTCACCTAAAATATGACTAGAAACTAATAATGTAATACCGTATTCTTTGCAGAGCATTTTAAATAAGTCTCGTAACTCTTTAATACCAATTGGATCTAAACCGTTAATTGGTTCATCTAAAATGAGTAATTCTGGCTTTGTCACGATTGCCCTTGCAATACCAAGTCGTTGTTTCATTCCTAATGAAAAATCTTTTACTTTTTTATTATCTATCCCTTGTAGTTTCACTAAATGTAAAGCATGGTCAATTGCATTTTTATCGTAGTAGCCCATATATTCACAATGCAGGTCTAAGTTTTCTTTCGCCGTTAATTTATCATAAAAGATTGGGTATTCAATAATTGTCCCCATTCTTTTTAATACTTCATAAGATGTATCTGTTAATTTCTCACCGAAGATTTCAATATCACCACTCGTCGGTTTTATTAAATTTGTAATCATTTTCATAATCGTTGTTTTACCAGCACCGTTTGGTCCTAAAAAACCGTAAATTTCTCCTTTTTTCACATGCATGTTAACACCGGAAATAACTTCTTTCCCTTTAAACACTTTCGTTAACTGGTTTGTTTTTAATATATATGTCATGTTACTTTCCCCTTTCGCAATACTCTATATTTCTATAATAGACAACGGAAATCTCTTTTTTCTTACCCGTTTCTTACAAATTCCTTACGCTGAAAAAAAGCTTGTAGAATCTACTGCTCTACAAGCTAAAACTGCATCTTTTTTAATGCAACTGTAAAAATTGTTTTTTCATACGGCTTACTAGAAAGATGAATTTTTCCATCCATCGCTTCCACCAGTCTTTTCGTAATCGTTAACCCTAAACCGCTTCCTTGGTACAATCTATTTCTTGAATCTTCAAGTGTGTACATACGCTCAAATACTTTATCAATATGAGATTCATCAATCCCTTTTCCTTTATCCCATACGTCTATATACACACTCGTTTCATCATCTCTTAACGTCATACCAAGTGCCTTTCCATCGTCTCCATATGTAATCGCATTTGATATTAAATTATTTAATACCCTACCTAATACTTCTACATTTCCAAGTGCGTATATATTTCTTTCTGGTATATCAATATGAACCTGAAAACCTTTCGTCGTCACTAAATCATAAAAAGATAAAATCTTCTCGCGGCAAACTTCATTCATATTTACTTTTGTCATTTCAATTGCTTTGTCACCAGATTCTAATTTTGCCAAGTCAAAAAACTTATGAATTAACTCCATCACTTCTAGTGTTTTCGTATGCACTTTTTCAAGTAATATTTGCTGTTCTTCTTTATTTATCGTTTTATCCTTATTTAACATTTCTGTATATCCAAGAATAACTGTTAGTGGTGTTTTCAAGTCATGCGAAATATTTGAAAGCATTTTTCTCATCGAAATTTCTACTTTTGCATGATCTGCATTCGTTTTCTGTTTTGCATCTAATAATTGATTAATTGCCACTAATAATTTTTGCAATTCTAGATCATCTGTCATAACGAGTAACGTCTCGCCTGTTTTATCATTTACAATACTTTCTAACTTTTCATATGTGTATCGTAAATTTTTACTACTATTTTTTCTCATTCTATATTGCATATAAATAACACATAACAATATAAAAATAATACCTATTAACAAATTGACCATATTACATCACTTCCAACTTATAGCCGATGCCCCATAACGTTTTAATATATTCTGGATTAGATGGATCACTTTCGATTTTCTCACGCAATCTTCTCATATGAACATTAATAACGTTATCGTCACCGTAATACTCTTCATTCCAAACTAACGTATATATTTGCGCTTTTGTAAATACACGATTTTGGTTCTTTACGAATAGCTTTAAAATCTCAAATTCTTTTAAAGTAAGTTTGAGAGGCTTCCCGTTTTTTTCAACTGTAAAATTAATTGGATCAATTGTTAAATCACCAATTTGAATCATTTTTTCTATTGTTTCTGTAGCCGAGTATTTCGTAGACCTCCGAATACCTGCTTTTACACGTGCAGCCAATTCAATCATAGAAAACGGCTTACAAATGTAATCATCTGCTCCAAGTCCTAATCCAACAGCTTTATCAACATCTGTATCTTTTGCCGACATCATTAAAATCGGAACTGCACTTTTTTCACGAATGATTCGTACAACCTCTAAGCCATCTAGCTTTGGCATCATAATGTCAAGGATAATCAAATCAAATGAACCTTTTAAATATGTGTTCACGCCTTCCTCTCCATCAGACGCGATTGTAACTTGAAAGCCCTCTTTTATTAAATACTTTTCCACCATCTCTTGAATTGAAATATCATCTTCCACTAATAAAATATGATGTGACATATGTCTATCCCCTTTTTACAAACATTAACATGCTAATTGTATCGTAACGAATGAACACTGTGAAGAATAATATGAATTTTCAAACCAACTTCCCTTCCTTCCATAACAATGATATGATGAAATTTACTACGATAGTTCATAATTAACTTTATATAAAGGAGACTTATCATGTCAGAAAACAAAAAAGTAAGCTTAGCTGATTTAATGCGCGAACAACTTGCAAAGAAAAAGCAAGGAAATGGAAATGGGTCAAATAATACAAATCAAAGCCAAGAAACGAAAAAATTACAAAACCAACAAACTAAAAAAACAAACAACCAACGTAGACGTACAGGTGTATAAATGAACGGACAAAAACGTTCTAATATCGCACCCGGTCTTGAAGTTGATATTGTATTAAAACAAGATCAACGCACCGGCAAATTAACACGTGGAATTGTAAAAGATATTTTAACAAACTCCCCTTCCCATCCGCATGGTATTAAAGTACGATTGCAGGACGGGCAAGTCGGTAGAGTGCAAAATATCGTCCAATAAGAAAAAGGAGCTCAAGTAAACTCGAGCTCCTTTTTCTTTATTAACCTTTAATTTTCTCGATGAAAACTACTTTTAAATAGTCTCCTTCTTTAAATTGATCAATGGTACGGAAATCTTCTGGTAAAGAATGTTCTTCTAATATTTTATATTTGCCATTCATTTCTTTAAATGCTGTATCGATAAAGCCTTTAAACTTTTTCATATCGAATGCGCTACAATTTGTAGAAGCAACAATAATCCCGTTATTTTCTGTAATAGCAATTGTTTCTTTTAATAAATTTTTATAATCTTTTGCTGCACTAAACGTATATTTTTTTGAGCGCGCAAAGCTTGGAGGGTCAAGTACGACCATATCAAATTTCATATTTTTCTTCGCTGCATATTTAAAGTAAAGGAATACATCTTCTACAATAATGTCTTGTGCTTCATAATCTATTTCATTTACACTAAACTGCTCAATCGTTTTACTTAAACTACGATTTGCCAAGTCCACACTCGTTGTTTTACTCGCTCCGCCAAGCGCTGCAAATACAGAGAAAGCACCTGTATAAGAGAACATATTTAACACTGTTCTTCCCTTCGCATATTTATCACGAATTTGTTTTCGAACGCTACGCTGATCTAAAAACACACCAACCATCGCTCCGTCATTTAAATAAACAGCGAAGTTCACACCATTCTCTTTTACGATAAGTGGGAACTCACCGCGCTCTCCTGCTACGAAATCATCACCTTCAATGTATTTCCCTTTCGTATCAAAACGCTTTTTCTCATAAATACCTTTAAAGTTTGCTACTTTTTGAAGAGCTGCTATAATCTCATCTCTGAAAGTATAAATCCCTTCACTATACCAACTTACTACGTAATAGCCATCATAATAATCGATGATTAAGCCTCCAAGACCATCACCTTCACCGTTCACAACACGGAATGCTGTCGTATCACTTGATTTGTAAAATTGCTTTCGTTTATGTAAGGCAGATTTTATTTTACTTTCAAAGAAAGATTGATTAATTTGTTCACTCTCTTTTCTCGTTAAAATCCAGCCGTATCCTTTATTTTGTTTTCCATAATAACCTTTTCCAACAAATTGACTCTTCTCATCTACCACTTTAATGATTGTTCCTTCTTCCTGAACATCATTTAAATTTTGAATTGCATCTTTTAAAATAAGCGGATATCCACTTTTAATTTCTTTTATAAATTTCAGTTTTATTTTTACAGTTACTTCTGATCGCATATAATAACTTCCTTTCCATTTGCATGCTTTCTCTATAGGAAGCATTTCAAAAACGAGACTGAAAAACAGCCTCGTTTCACTATACCATATTATTGCTTTGCTAGTACAACTCGCTCATTCTCTCGCTTAACCACCATATATTTACTACATTTTGAAAGGGAAATCTTACTGTCCAAAACAATAAAAAACTTATTTATTTTACATTTACCATTGACAATGATAATGATTTTCATTATCATTTAATGTGTATGAGTTCTCGAAAATAAAGGCTACATTTATAGGAGGAATAAAACATGATTATTGTTACAAATACAGCTAAAATTACAAAGGGAAATGGACATAAATTAATTGAGCGTTTTAATAAAGTAGGTCAAGTCGAAACAATGCCAGGCTTTTTAGGATTAGAAGTTCTTTTAACGCAAAATACAGTTGATTATGATGAAGTAACAATTAGCACACGCTGGAATGCAAAAGAAGATTTCCAAGGTTGGACGAAGAGCTCAGCATTTAAAGATGCTCACTCACATCAAGGTGGGATGCCAGAATATATTCTTGATAATAAAATCGCTTACTACAATGTTGAAGTTGTACGTATGCCAATGGCTGCAGCACAGTAAAAACAGTTCTTTTTTTAAGTATAGAATATGAGAAGCGTTATCTATCACTTCTCATATTCTATACTTTTTTCTTTAATTTCTTTTTACTAATTTTGCGTGTACAACTAGCCTTCCAGCCTCTGGATCAAGCGCATAGTCACAAGTAGAAAGTGTTACAATTTCATCATTAGCCGTCAATTCCGTATCCGTTTTGTACAGTGATTTTTCTTGAATTTCCTTTAAGAACGATGTATATGCTACATCATTTTCAAAATCCGTTTCAATGTAATAAAAGTCCGTTGTTGTCGTGTATACTGAAAAAACTTCAACGTCGTATCCTTCAAATAATGTATCGTAATATAATTTACGATGGGACATGAAAAAGTCTTCGTCCAACATCTTTTTTAAACTACCAAACATAGAACCGTCTTTCATACGATGGCCATATAAAATCGTATTTCGATTTTGAGATTTCACATCATTACGATGGTCCATAAAAATGCTGCCCGCTCTCATATCTTCACCTTTATAATTACGAAATAAATAGTAATCATTATCTTTTGCTTGAACGATTGGATAATTAATTTGTGTATCATCCATCGTAATCCATCCGACTATCTCTGGATTAATTTTCTGGAGATCCTGAAACTGTTTACGTACCTCTCCATCTTCTGATTTTTCTTCCATTGGACTTCTTTTATAAATATGTTGTGCCTCAGCCATTACTTTACGATTTTCATAATAATCCATGAAAATCCCGCCCAACTCATACATTGAATAGAAAAAGATTCCTAAAAACACAATTGTAAGTATACGTTGAAAAAAAGAATTCTTTTTCCGTCCTTTCTTACTATTCAAATTATCACCTCAAAACGGATTATGCTCAGCCTTTAGATTCCCATAGGTACCATGTACAATCCGGTATCTTCATCCTGCTTTACAATGACATCTACACCATATATTGCTTTAACCATTTCTTCTGTTATTACATCATTAGGATTACCTTTCGTAATGATCTTTCCATCTTTCATAACGATAATATGGTCGCTATAACGAATGGCTTGATTAATATCATGTAATACCATTACAATCGTTAGCCCATACACTTCATTTAACTCTTTCACTAACTCTAATATTTCTAGCTGATAGTAAATATCTAAATATGTTGTCGGTTCATCTAAGAAAAGCATTGGTGTATTTTGAGCTAATGTCATTGCAATCCAAACTCGCTGCCTCTCTCCACCAGATAAAGCATAGATTGGCTTATCACGCTTACTTTGTAAATTCGTACATACTAGTGCGCGCTCTATCGCTTCTCTATCTTCATCTGTTTGCGGAGAGAAAATATTTTTATATGGCATACGCCCAAAGCTTATTAGCTTTTCCACTGTAATATCTGCTGGAGCCTCATTTTGTTGATGGACAACTGCTAGCTTTCTAGCAAACTCTTTCGGTTTATATTCACTAATCGCTTTCCCATCAAGTATTACTTCTCCACTGCTAGGAACGTGATTTCTAGACATGACACTAAGTAATGTTGATTTCCCGCATCCATTCGGGCCAATGATTGTTGTAATTTTCCCAATTTCTATTTCACTACTAACAGACTTTAAACGATTTGTTGCGTTATCGTATGAAAAGGTTACATTTTTAATTTCCATGAACTTTATCACTCTTTCTAAGCAAGAATATTAAGAATGGACCACCAATAACCGCCATAATTGTTGCTGCTGGAATTTCGTTAGGTGGCACAATTAACCTTCCAATCGTATCCGCCGTCAAAATTAATAACGCGCCTGCAAGAGCAGAAAATGGAATTAATACTTTATGGTCTGAACCGACTAATTGTCTTGAAATATGCGGAACTAGTAATCCTACAAAAGCAATAACACCTGCAATCGCTGTTGATACTGCCGCTAAGAGTACTGCAATGGCAGAAATAATAAGACGAACTCTCGTCACGTGCAAGCCTAAGTTTTTCGCAGTCTTATCTTGTAGCGATAATAAGTTACACCAAGCTCCTACGAACAGAGCAAGAATAAGACCAATCGTTCCATAAGTCACCATTATTTCTACATCGCCCCACGTCTTCATTGTTATGTTAGAAGTCGTCGTTTGCTTAATACTCTTAATAAAATACCCACAAATCGTAACGAATGATTCATTTAATCCAGTAAACATCGCATTAATGGCAATACCAATTAAAATAATGCGAAGCGGGCTTAACCCTGACTTCCATGAAAACGAATAAACGAGATAACACGCAAACGCACCACCTAAAAAGGCGAATACGGGTGTCCAGAAAAAGAATTGCGGGAACAACGTAATAATAACGAGTGTCATAAAACTAGCTCCTGAAGATATACCGATTACCCCAGCATCAGCGAGTGGATTCTTCATAACAGCTTGAAAAAGCACCCCTGAAACAGCAAGAGCCGCTCCAGTGAACAGCGCAATAATAATACGCGGGAAACGTAAATCTTTAATGACTTCAACATCTTCATTCCCACCTGTAAATATCCCTTGCACAAGTTCAACAATACCTACTTCTAAACTCCCTTTCATCGCTGACAATGATGTCATAACAATGAGCAATGCAGTAACAATGAGGAAACTCCAAGTTTTTTTATTCATTCTGCTCTTCCTTTATATTAAAATGCATCACGGATACATCATTTTTTTCAATTCATCTAACGCTTCAATTGCTGCTAAATTGCCTGTCGTTCCAAATAAACGCTCTTCTAAATCGTATACACGGTTATTTTTAACCGCAGCAAAGTGTTTCCAAATGTCATTTGTTTTAAATTCTTTATCAAACATTTTTACAACTTCATCAGGCATACCATGAGCTGCTCGTAAAATAATATCTGGATCAGCTTTCCTTAAATACTCTGTATTAGAAGCTAAATATTCTACTTGTTCACCTTGCACAATATTTTTACCACCTAGTTGTTTCACTAAATCTCCAATATAAGAATGCTCTGTTGCTACTAAATAACTGCCCGGCACACCTAATAATATAAGCACTGTCGGTTCTTTCTTTCCTTTTACTTCCTTTTGAATGCTAGCAACCTTTTTATCTAACTTAGTTACTACTGCTTCAGCCTGCTTTTCACGTCCATATTTCTTACCTAAATCGCTAATAGAACTTTGCATATTTTTTAAACTCGTTAAATCTAAAAAGTTTGCTTTCATACCCACACCATCAATAACTGGCTTTAATTCATATTCAAGTGTTGTCACAGATAACACTTCTGAAGGCTTTAATGACTTTACCTTTTCCATATCTGGACTCATTGGATTCCCAACTTCAGGTAAACCTTTATATCGCTTCGGTAAAGTTTTAGAACTTGTTGGAACGCCGACTAAATCTACTTCTAACGCATCCATAATTTCAGTAACAGCCACTGTTGTTGCAACAACGCGCTCCTTACTCTCACTCTTTACCTGCTTTGCTGTTTCTTTTTTTGGTGATGAGCACCCGGCTATACTCATTAACAAAATGATAGCCATTAGTACACTTACGATTTTCTTCACTCTCAATCACCACTCCCTTCCATACAATATGAAACAAGTCTTGATGCACGCGAACATGCATCAAGACTCCAAAAATTACAATCTACCTGCTCTATATTTACGAACTAGTAAAGCAAGTGAACCTAGCAGTAACACCATGTATAAACCAAGTTTTGCTGTATCTGCAGTTTTTGAGTTTTTCTCTTTTTTCGAATCATTTTTTGTATCTTCTTTTTTCTTCTGACCATCTGCATTTCGGTTAAAATCAGGAGTACCTACTGTTTTTACATTATCTACTTTCGGTGTAGTCACTGGATTTTTCGGTTCATTTTTCGGTTCCTCTTTAATAGTTCCTAACGCGCCGATATTATTTGTATCAAATTGAATTTGTACATCGTAGAAATGATGGTAGTTCATCTCATCGATGTCTACCTTTACTTTTGCGTTTAATTTTTTAAATAGATCTTCTACTTCAAACTGTACTACTCGCGTATTTGCATTTTTATCTTCGCTTACTACTTTCGCATCAGCGAATAGTTCCTTGTTTTCCGTTTGGAATTTCGTAATCCACGCACTATTTTTCAGCGTCATCTCAATGTATTTTTTACCATCTTTTACGATTAATTTCGCTGGATTTACAACATAGTCATTCATCTTTGAAATCTCATCTGTTTTATCTTTTAATACTTTAAATGTAATATCATATTGGCCATCTACTAAATTTTTCGGATCAACTATTACTTTCGGGTTATTATTTCCACCTTGGTTTCCATTCCCGCCTTGGTTGTCGTTTCCACCTTGGTTGTCATTCCCGCCTTGGTTGTCGTTTCCTCCTTGGTTGTCGTTTCCACCTTGGTTCCCTAAAGCTTTAATACTGTCTTGATCAAATACAAATTGAACATCGTAGAAATGGTGATAATTCATTGAATCAATATCTACTTTTACTTTTGCATTTAATTTTTTAGACAAATCGTTTACTTCTACTTCTACTACTCTTGTATTTTGTTCTTTATTTTCACTTAACACTTTTGCATTAACGAAAGAACCATTCTTCTCAAATTCAAATTTCGTAATCCATGTACTATTTGTTAATGTAAACGATACGTATTTCTTACCATCTTTTACTTTTAATACACCTGGGCTTTTTGTGTATGTGTTCATCATTGAGATTTCATCTGTTTGATCTTTTAACACTTTAAAGCCAATGCTGTATTCACCATCTTTAAGAGCTTTTGGATCAATTGTTGTGTTATTATCTTGGTTGTCGTTTCCACCTTGGTTGTTATTTCCGCCTTGGTTGTCGTTTCCACCTTGGTTGTCGTTTCCACCTTGGTTGTTATTTCCGCCTTGGTTGTCGTTTCCACCTTGGTTATCTAACGGCTTAATGCTACCTTTATCAAATGCAAATTGAATATCGTAAAAATGGTGATAATTCATTGAATCGATATCTACTTTTACTTTTGCATTTAATTTTTTAGACAAATCGTTTACTTCTACTTCCACTACGCGTGTATCAGCTTTTTTATCTTCACTTATTACTTTTGCATCAACAAACGAACCATTTTTCTCAAATTCAAATTTTGTAATCCAAGAACTGTTCGTTAACGTAAATGATACATACTTCTTACCATCTTTTACTTTTAGCACACCTGGACTTTTTGTATATGTGTTCATCATTGAAATTTCGTCTGTTTGATCTTTTAATGCTTTAAAATTGATGCTGTATTCACCATCTTTAATTGTTTCAGCATCTGGTTTTTTATTTTCATCTGGTTTTTCTACTTCTGGTTTTTCTACTTCTGGTTTTTCTACTTCTGGTTGTTTCTCTTCATTTTTAATTTGTTCAAGTTTATCTTGTTCAAATAAAAGTTGTACATCATGCGTTTGCTTATAATTTCTTGATGCCATTTCGATAAATACTTTTGTATTTAGTTTTTTAGATAAATCGTTTACTTCAAACTCTACTACTCTTGTATCTTTTTCCTTATCCTCACTCACTACTTTTGCATCAACAAATGCGCCATCTTTTTCCGTTTGGAAATTTTTAATTAATGAGCTACTTTTTAGTGTTACAATTGCTTTTTTCTTACCGTTTTCTACTTTTAATACTCCTGGATTTACCATGTAAGTATTCATCTTAGATTCTTCATCTGTTTGATCTTTTAATACTTTAAATGGAATGCTGTACGCACCATCTGTAATTGTGTTAGAATTTGGTTGTTGATCTGGGTCAGGCTTTTGGTCGGGCTTCTGACCTGGATCGGTAGTTTCATTTGGATCTGGCTTATTAGCTGGGTCCTCTTTTTCATTTGGTTTTTCTACATGAATTGGTGTAATGCTATTTTGATCAAATGCAATACGAACGTCGTACTCATGATGATAATTTAAAAAATCAATATCTACTTTTACTTTTGCATTTAATACCTTCTCTACATCTTCTACATCAAATTCTACTACTCTTGTGTCTTTTTCTTTATCTTCACTAATTACATTTGTCGCAACTAGCTTACCTGCTTTTTCTGTTTCAAACTTCGTAATCCATGAACTATTCGTTAATGTAAAGGATACTTTCTTTTCCCCATCCTTCACTTTTAAAGTTCCCGGGCTTACTGAATATTGATTCATCATCGATTCTTCATCTGATGTATCTTTTAAAACTTTGAAGCCAATTGAATATTTACCGTCAGCCAACTTGGTAGCTGCTTGAACTGCAAGTGGTTGTAATGTTGATACGAATGTAAATATCATTAAAAACATAGCAACAATAATTTTTGTATACCTGTTCAATGGAACGACTCTCCCTTTTGAAAATTATTTAATACTGTTCCCATCAAATACAAAGCGAATATCATACGAAGCATTATAATTAATAATTGGAATATTAATTTTCACCTTGCCATTTAGTTTTTTTGACAAGTCAGCAACTTCAAATTCTACAACTCTAGTATTATCTTTTTTGTTTTCACTTAACACGGTTGTTTCTACAAATTGACCATCTTTTTCTACTTGGAAACTTTTAATAGAAGCACTATCTTTCACTTTAAATGAAACATATTGTTTTCCATTTTTAACTGTTAATGTTGCTGGGCTTTCAAAATAACTATTCATTCTAGACGATTCATCTTTATCGCCTTTCCATACAGTAAAAGCAATATTATATTTTCCATCAGCTAGTTTTGTAGCAGCCTTTGCATCTTGTAAACCTAGTGTTGCGATAAACGTAAATAAAACAGCAAATACGGCAATAATCATTTTAAATTGTTTAAACATATATTCATCACCCTTCAAAAGATTTATTTACTCAATTTCACTTTACGAATTAAGAAAGCACCTGAAATAAGAATTAACGCTGTAAACAATCCAATACGTGCTTCATCGCCTGTTTTTGGGTTATCTGTTTTTTCAGCTTTTCCATTTTCATTTTTTGTTTCTTTGTTCGCTTCTTTAGCTGTTTCCTTACTCTCTACTTTTGTTTTCTCTTCTTTTACTTGTGTATCTGTTTTCGCTTGATCATTATTTTTTGTTGTAGCAGCTACGCCGTTATCGCCACCTACAGCTTTTACATTTGCATCAAAAGCAAAACGAATTGTGTAGTGGTGGTCATAGTTTGCATTTGGTACAACAACATGAATTTTTACAGCTGCTGGTTTGGATAAATCATCTACTTTAAACTCTACTGTTCTTTTATCTGCCGATTCATCTTTACTAACAACTTTCGCATCAACAAAATTCCCGTTCTCTGGTGCTTTAAATTCTGTAATCCAAGCACTATGATTCATCGGAACTTGTACTCTCATCTCACCGTTTTTCACTATTAATTTTGCTGGCTTTTCAAAATAGTCATTTGCCATTGAAGCTGAATCATTTTCCGCTTTTTGAATTACGTAATTAATATCGTAAGTACCATCAGCTAGTTTTGCTGAAGCATTCCCGTATGGCATTACAAGAAAAGCTAGCATACATACGAACGTTATAATAAAAGCGGGTAATACAGAAACCTTTTTCATTTTTCTTGTTTCCTCCTTTGTTATCTTTCACTTCACTTTTTGAAAATGATAATTATTCTCAATTTATAAGAAAAAAAATAATCTCTTCTACCTATTATTTAATTAGCATTCTTTTATGTAATATAAGTATTATTGATTATCATTCTCATTGAATGTTAAAAATAATATCTCACCCTATTCCTTATATGAAGGCATAGAAACTGAGAAAAAATTTCAAAACTTATTTATTGATTATCATTCTCAATATAAATCAAAAAAAATAAACTATCTCTTCTCCTCTTCTTTCACCTCTTCCCCCTAACAACACTTTAGTTATAGAAAACCCTTTTCCCTCACTTCCCTTCCAATATTTCCACAACTAAGTCAATCTTAGCCTACTCATAAATTTTTTGTCAACTATATTACGTATAAAATTTTTAATATCTGAATTTCTCTATATGTGGCTTTTTCTACAAAAAAAGAGACTTTCTATTATAGAAAGCCTCTTTTCTCTATTTTTCTACAGCAATTTCCTGCTTTTGAAACTTAGAAACTATATAACCAAATCCTATACCGATTATGCCTGGAACTAACCAACCAATTCCTACACTATATAATGGAATCTTATCTAAAATAGGTGCTAGCGCTGCAATTTGAAGGTTTGCATTGTGTAACCCATCAAAGAAACTTATTGCAAATGCTCCTACAATCCCGCCCACATACATCGCTAATGGAAGACGAACGTAGTTTTCAACAAGTGATAATACAATAAGTACGATTCCAATTGGATAAATGGCGATTAAGATTGGTAATGCTAATGCATTTAACTGAGTTAACCCAAGGTTTGCTACCATAAATGCTAATACACAGAAAATGAAAACGACTTTTTGATAAGAAAGCTTTGGTAATAAGGAAGAGAAGTAATCACCACAAGCTGCAACAATACCTACAGAAGTTGTTAAACATGCTGCTGTAATTGCGATCCCTAGTAATAAAGTTCCGTAGCTACCAAATAAATGATTCACGACATTTGTTAAAATAATTCCTCCGTTTGCGCCCATTCCAAGCGATACACTAGAAGCTCCAAGATACGCAAGCGCTAAATATACAAGTAGTAAACCAAGTGCTGCAATAAATCCTGCAAAGATTGTTACTTTTGCAATACTATTTTTATTTGTAATGCCTTTTTCTTTTAACGCATGAATTACAACATTTCCGAAAACAAGTGCTGCAAGTCCATCTAAAGTTAAATATCCATCAATAAATCCTTTGAAGAGAGGAGCACTATACGCTTCTGTCGGTGCACCAAATTCTCCAATTGGTGTAATAAGTGCTTTACCTACGATAATTGCAATAACTGCTAATAATATTGGAGTTAGTACTTTACCAATACGCCCCACTAATTTCGAAGGATTTAAAGCTAAATAGAAAGTGACTGCAAAGAAAATAAGTGTAAAGATAACAAGTGGATATGACTGACCAGCTATCTCACTTGGTAAAAACGGTGCAACACTCATCTCATAAGCTACTGTTCCTGTACGCGGCACACTTACGAATACGCCTAAACATAAATAAATTGCAGTGATAAAAACAAGTGCGAATATAGGATGTACACGTCCTGCTAGCTCATTAATATCTCCCTTTAAAGCTATAACAATTACTCCTAATAAAGGTAGTCCAACCCCTGTTACGATAAAACCAAACAGCGCGATCCATACGTCCGTTCCAGCACCTTGCCCTAACGCTGGTGGAAAAATCATATTGCCTGCACCAAAAAACAGTGCAAATAACATTAAACTTATTGCAAACATCTCTGAAAACTTTAAAGATGATTTCATTTCTACTAACCTCCTAAAATAATTAATTGACAAAATATTCTGATTTTAAATCCGTCACATATCCTCTTTCAAGCATACTTCCCCGTAAAAGAACGCAAAAAACACCCGTCCCTAACAAAGGGACGAGTGTTGAAATCGTGGTTCCACCCTTATTCTAATAAAATGAATTTATAGCAAAATAAGCTCATTTTATAGCTCGTGTAAATTGATAACGGTTTTATCCGTCAAGAATTACAATGCATCATGTATGCAGTTCACTCTTGAAGTTTAGAGGTGGTAAGCTTGTCTTTTCGTATTAGGAAGCTCACAGCCTAAGGCTCCCCTCTCTGAGAATCGTAAAATACAACTCATGTCCTCATCATTACTTTTATAAAATATCTTGTCGAAACTTGTTGTTTTTTATTATATGGGCTATTTTTTAAAAAATCAATAGTTTTATTTTTTCTGACAAAAAAATATAGGGAGAAAATTTTTCCTCCCTATAACTGCCCTTTTAATATCTCTAATTCCTCAGTTGCAATGTTCCGCCATTTTCCTACTCCAAGCTCATTTAGCTCTATATTCATAATGCGCACTCGCTTTAGCTTTATTACAGTAAATCCGAAAGCACGACTCATTCTACGAATTTGCCTGTTCATTCCTTGCGTTAAAACGATACGAAATGTTGATTGATCGACTCTCGTCACTTTGCACGGCTTCGTCATACCATCTTTAATCTTTACACCGCTGGACATCTCATCAATAAACCAGTCCGTAAAAGGTTTATCGACTGTGACAACATATTCTTTCTCGTGTTCGTGATCACCGTGTAAAATTTGATTGGCAATCGCGCCATCATTCGTTAATAAAATAAGTCCTTCTGATGCTTTATCTAATCGCCCAACTGGAAAGATTCGCTCTGGGTAATTGATATAATCAATAATATTATCTTCAATATGATCAGCTGCTGTACAAGTAATTCCGACTGGTTTATGGAATGCGATATACACCTTTTCTTTCTCTTCTTTCGCAATAACCTGTCCATCAATCGTTACAACATCGCCTTCATTAACAAGTGCACCGTGCGTACATATTTCGCCATTAATAGCCACGCGTCCAGCTTTAATAAGGCGGTCTGTTTCACGTCTTGAGCATGATTTTGCTTCGCTTATGTATTGGTTGATTTTCATGTTTTATTCCTTTTCATATATAATAAAAACGTCAATCTATGGCAATATCATTATGCCACGATTGACGCTTTTTCACTTCGCAAAAACAACTAAATAAATAACCCCAATCACCAAAAATATTCCACAACAAGCTAACAATACTTTTGCAAGTTTGTCCATAAACATATAATGGTTTCCCCTTTGTTTCGTTGTTTGCTATTTTAATTCGACAACTGTTACGCCTAGGCCTCCCTCGCCCATGTCACCGTAACGGTAATTCTTCACGCCGCGATGCTTCTTCAAGTAATCTTGTACACCTTGGCGAAGCGCTCCTGTTCCTTTACCGTGAATGATTGATACACGAGGATAACTTGCAAGCTGGGCATCGTCTAAATATTTTTCAACGCGCATCATTGCATCTTCATAACGTTCACCGCGAAGATCAAGTTCCAATGAAACGTGGTAATCTCTACCCTTCACACTTGCGACTGCTTTTTTCTCTGTTTGCTTCGGTGTGTTAATGTATTCCATGTTAGATTCTTTTACTTTCATCTTCAGAATACCGATTTGTACGCTCCACTCTGTATCACTTACTTTTTCAAGTAATTGACCCTTTTGACCGAACGTTAATACTTTTACTTCATCACCTGCGCGTAACTGTTGTTTCGGCGCAGTGTTTTTCACGTTTACTTTTTGTTTCTTCACAAGCTCTGGCGCTGTTCCTTCTAGACGGCTCTTCGCTTCAATAAGCTCATGGTCTTTCACATTTACAAGCTGTGCTTTACGCAATTGACGAAGTTCTTGAATAATACCTTCTGCTTCTTTCTTCGCAGCTTCGACTTTTTCTTCCCCTTCTTTTTGCGCTTTTAATAATTTTTCATCACGCTCATCGTTAAACTCAATAATTTGACGTTGCAACTCACGATGAAGTTTCTCAGATTGTTTGCGAAGTGCCTCTGCTTCGTTCCAGTCACGCTCTGCGTTCTTCTGGCTTTCTTCTAACTTCGCAATCATATTTTCAATTTTATTTGTATCTGTACTAATGTGGTTACGTGCTTGGTCAATAACGCGATCAGATAATCCAAGGCGCTTCGAAATTTCAAAGGCGTTACTGCGACCTGGTACACCGATTAATAACTTATAAGTTGGACTTAATGTATTTACATCAAACTCAACACTCGCATTAATAACTTGCTCACGGTTGTATCCGTATGCTTTTAATTCTGGGTAATGCGTCGTAGCAACAACGCGAGCACCGCGGTTACATACTTCATCTAAAATCGAAATTGCTAGTGCAGCACCTTCTTGCGGGTCTGTTCCAGCACCTAATTCATCAAATAAAACTAAGCTTTCAAAATCAGCTTTTTCTAAAATATCTACAATGTTCACCATATGTGAGGAGAACGTACTTAAGCTTTGTTCAATCGACTGCTCATCACCGATATCAGCAAAGATATTTTTAAATACACAAATCTCTGACTCATCCATTACTGGAATGTGAAGACCAGATTGCGCCATTAATACACAAATACCAACTGTTTTCAGCGTAACTGTTTTACCACCTGTATTCGGTCCTGTAATAACAATTGTTGTGAAATCTTTACCTAGCATAATGTTATTTGGCACAATAATTTCTGGATCGATTAGCGGATGACGAGCTTGTCTTAAATCCATATAACGCTCGTTATTTACAATTGGTTTCGTTGCTTTAATTCGTTTCGCATAAAAAGCTTTCGCAAAGATGAAATCAAGATTTGCAACTACTTCTACGTTTGATAAAACGATATCGGCTTCTACTGCCACTTCTTCTGTTAACATTAATAAGATGCGTTCAATTTCTTGTTTTTCTTTCACTCGTGCTTCTTGTAGTGCATTATTTAATTCTACAATTACTTGTGGTTCAATAAATAATGTTTGTCCAGAAGCAGATTGGTCGTGAACAATACCGCCATATACGCCGCGGTATTCTTGTTTTACTGGGATTACGTAACGTTCATTACGAATTGTTACAATCGAGTCAGACAGCATCTTTTGCGCGTTTGAAGAACGCGTCATATTTTCTAACTTTTCACGAATACGGCTTTCCGCAGTACGAATTTGAGTACGAATACCACGCAGTTTATCACTCGCACTATCGACTACTTCACCGCCATCACCGATGCAATTTGTAATTTTCTTTTCTAACTCATATAAAGATACAATTTGAGCGACATGAGTTTCTAAAATCGGAAGCTCGACACCGTTATCAGCCATATCTTCAATGAAACGTTTCATATTACGACTACCATACATCGTATTCGCAATATCAAGTAGTTCATTTGGGCTTAACATACTTCCAATCTTTGCACGCTTCACATTCGAGCGAATATCCGTAATGCCACCTAATGGTGCACTACCTTTTAAACGAATGACTTTCGCTGCTTCATCCGTTGTATCTTGCATTTCTACAATTTCTTCAAAATCAGTGCTCGGCACTAAATTCTTCACTTTATCACGGCCAAGTGAAGAGGCTGTATGTTCAAGTAATTGTTCTTTTACTTTATTGTATTCTAATACACGCAACGTTCTTTCTAACATGTTGCAGGTCCCCCTTGTGTTACTTATTACGTTTAATATAGTCTAATAAACGTTCAATATCCCATGTGTTAATCACGTTATCTTTTTGAATCCAACCTTTACGTGCTGCAGCTACACCTGTTTCCATATCTTCTAACATTTCAAGTGTATGAGCATCCGTATTAATCGCTACTTTTACACCAGCATCTTGTGCTTGTTTTAATAATTTCGCGCTTAAATCTAGACGGTTCGGATTCGCATTTAATTCTAAAACTGTATTTGTCTCTTTTGCGAGTTCAATTAATAAATCTGTATCTACATCATAACCCTCACGGCGCCCGAGAAGACGTCCTGTCGGATGGGCAATCATTGTGACATGTTTATTCTCAAGTGCAGTACGCAGACGCTTCATAATCGTTTCACGGTCTTGTGAGAAGCTAGAGTGAATCGCTCCAATGACATAGTCTAATTCTTCTAATACTTCATCATCAAAATCAAGAGAGGCATCTGGTAAAATGTCCATTTCAATTCCGCGTAAAATTGTAATGTCTGGATACTTTTCATTCATACGTTCAATTTCTTTCGCTTGCTCACGAAGACGCTCTTTCGTTAAACCGTTCGCCACTTTTAAGTATTGCGAGTGATCAGTAATCGCCATAAACTTATATCCACGAGCACGGCACGCTTGTACCATTTCTTCAATAGAAAAAGCACCGTCACTCCAAGTTGTATGCATATGTAAATCACCTTGTATATCGGAAAACTGAATTAAGTTCGGATACTCTTTAATTAATTCAATTTCTTTTCCATCTTCACGCACTTCTGGCGGAATAAATGGCAGACCGAAATGAGCGAAGAAGTCTTCTTCAGTCTCAAATATTTTCACTTCACCTGTTTCCAAGTTCTCTACACCGTACTCACTAATTTTCTCGCCTTTATCTTTTGCGATTTGACGCATTTTTACGTTATGATCTTTTGATCCTGTGAAATGGTGAAGAGTTGTAATAAACTCTTCTGGTTTTACTAAACGGAAATCAATTGAAATATCATATTCATATTGAAGACGGACAGAAACTTTCGTATCTCCACTTGCTATTACTTCAATCATATTATCAAATTGTAGTAAATGCTCACGTACCGCTGCTGGTTCTGTCGTTGCAATGATAAAATCTAAATCTTTCACTGTTTCACGAACACGGCGCAAACTACCAGCGCGAGAGAAACGAATTACTTCAGCAATATTCGACAATTTCTCCTCTATTTCCCCGGCAATAGGCAATACCATCGCAATTGGTAAACGCTCTGGACGAGAGCCTACTTGATCGATTGCTTCTAATATTTTCTCTTCTGTCTTCTTACCGAAACCTGCTAAAGCCTGTACTTTATTTTCCTCACAAACAGCTTTTAGCGATTCCATATCAACAACACCAAGTTCTTTATATAACTTAGCCACCTTTTTACCACCAAGTCCTGGTAGTTTTAATAACGGCAATAAGCTACTTGGTACTTCTTTCTCAAGTTCTTGCAATACTTCAGATGTTCCCGATTCTATATATTCTTGAATAACGGCTGCTGTTCCTTTTCCGATTCCTGGAATCTTTGTGAAATCTTCAATTTCAGAAAGACTACGATCGTCACTTTCCAATGCTGCTGCCGCTTTACGAAATGCAGATATTTTAAATGGATTCGCACCCTTTAGTTCCATAAAAAGCCCGATTGTCTCTAATAATTTGATAACTTGTTTTTTATTTACTTTCATCATTGCCCCGCCTTTCTTTCATAGAAAAAAACTTCTCTTTCCGAAAAAAGAGAAGTTATACTCTGCTACCTGTCTGCCATAGTTCCTTCACCTTTTCAGATAGAATCGGTGTATCGTCTACAATTATTTTGCTAATTGATGATTTTTGTAATGGTGTTTGTACTTGTTCAATCGGAAGAATATTTCCAATGATAATTAAGACAAACAAAATAATATATACTTCTAAAAATCCGAGGATTGCCCCCGCAAACGCATTTACTTGCTTTAAAACCGGTATTTCTGCAAACATATTTAACAAATTACCAAGTAATGAAAGTGCAATTTTAGTGATAATAAACAATATGATAAACGCAAGCGCTTGATAAAATACTGTCTCAATATTATTTGCATCAATCCATTCTGGAACAGATACGTTTTTATCAAATGGATACGGAATAAATTTCGCAAGTGCTGGCGCTAAATCTTTACAGTACCAGTATGCAACAAGGTATGCGATAATAAAGCTTGTTAACTTTACAAGTTGCAGAATAAACCCTCTGCGTAAGCCGAGGAAAAATCCCATAACAAGCAGTAAAATGATAATAATATCAATCATGTTATTCCATTCCTTTTTTTGTCATACTTTCTTTCAATTTCTCATGTTCTTCTTTTAATTTTATGTAATCGTGTATGACGTTTACCGCCGTCAATACCGCTAGTCTACTCGTGTCAAGCGAAGGATTCTTGGCATTGAGTTCGCGCATTTTATCATCCACAATCGCTGCTACCATGCGGATATGACTTGTACTTTCATCGCCAACAACTGAATATTGCTGACCATAGATTTCTACATTAATTCGACTTTTCTTTCCCTTTTGTTGTGACAACTCACCGGCCTCCAATCACGTACAGAATCCTAAAGTTTATCATACCATGAACCTTCATAATATGGAAACAGAAAGAACAATCCGATATGATAAAAATAACAATATAAAAAAAGGGGCGACCATTATGTCAAATTCTATCGTAATTCAAACAAATTCTACAGTAATTGAAGACATGAAACAACAATATAAACATTCGCTTAGCCCGAAAACTCCGCAAGGCGGGATCTTCATGGCAAAGGTACCATCTTGCACGATTACAGCGTATAAATCTGGAAAAGTAATGTTCCAAGGAGGCCGCGCTGAAGCAGAAGCTTCTCGTTGGCAAACTGTCTCTCAAACACCGAAAACAGCTGCAAAAAAATCTGTTGATTCACACCGTTATGCACCGCCTGCTTCCATCGGTACAATGTCTATTGTAGGGTCTGATGAAGTTGGTACTGGTGATTTCTTCGGACCGATGACAGTCGTTGCTGTATATGTGGATGCAAAGCAAATTCCACTACTAAAAGAACTTGGTGTAAAAGACTCTAAAAACTTAAATGACGATCAAATTACTGCCATTGCGAAACAACTTCTACACGTTGTTCCTTATAGCTCTCTTGTCCTTCATAACGAAAAATATAACGAGCTATTTGATAAAGGAAACAACCAAGGTAAGTTAAAAGCTTTACTACACAATAAAGCTATTACAAACTTATTAGCTAAAATGGCACCTACAAAACCTGAAGGCGTCTTAATCGATCAATTCACACAACCTGATACATACTATAAATATTTAGCAAAACAAAAACAGGTACAGCGTGAAAATGTTTACTTCGCTACGAAAGGTGAAAGTGTTCATTTAGCTGTTGCCGCCGCTTCCATTTTAGCTCGCTACTCATTCGTAAAACAGTTTGACGAACTAAGTAAAAAAGCTGGTATGCCACTTCCAAAAGGTGCTGGTAAACAAGTTGATATCGCTGCTGCTAAATTAATTCAAAAGCTTGGTAAAGAACGATTACCTGAGTTTGTGAAACTGCATTTCGCTAATACGGAGAAGGCGCTTCGCTTATTAAAATAGTATCGACAAAAACAGGAGCCTACAAACTCCTGTTTTTTGTTTCACCCTACTATTGTCCTTATAGTTTTGTTATAATTATAATATACAGATTATTCTAACATAGGAGGAGATTCCCATTACTACTTCTACAAATGATTCTAAATATTTTACTAGGTGATCCACATGAAAGACAGTTCGAAATTAGGGAAAACATTCAGCTACTAAGTGAACAACGAGAGTTCAACGATTTAATAGAGCGTTATGGTCGATCTTTTTTATTAAACTTTCGGATCCGCAGGTTTATCGGGAAACACGATGCCCGCTTGTTAATACATAATCCAGCAAAACTACAACACTTCTGTGAGGAACTTGAATGTATGATTAGAAAAAGGAGGTTTTTCATATGAACGCTGTAAAAATAAAAACGGTACTTTATGCTTTCGTACACATCGTAGGTCCTCTTTCTTACTTCACTATTTCTACCATTTGGGGAGCTTTTTTCACTACTAAATCTACATTTGAAAATATATCTGATAATCTTGGCGTGATGGCCATCTATTACGTGTTCATAAGTTTACTGTGGTTTTTCTATTTCAATCGATTAGACAAAGATGTCGATAACATTACAAAAGAAATTAACGATAAGAAGATGTAATACATGAAAAAAGGAGAGTCGCCAAGACTCTCCTTTTTTATGTTAGCTTCGTTTCTGCTTCTTATTTGATGAAGGTACTTTATGTGAACCTGTTTCATGCGTCGTCGTTCCTTGTCCTTCTACTTCTGGAGAACCAAGGCTTGACCTTGAATGATCTTTTTTCACTTTTTTACTCATTTATATTCACCCCTTCGCGTTACTTTTTGCTACGGGGTCATAAACTATGCAAACAAAAAAGCGAGAGGAAACCCTCTCGCTTTTTCATATCTTAAAACTCAGAAGAACCTGGAGTTCTTGGGAATGGAATTACGTCACGGATGTTAGCCATACCAGTGATGTACATTAGGAAGCGCTCGAAACCTAGACCGAATCCAGCGTGTTTTGTACCGCCGTATTTTCTAAGTTCTAAGTACCACCAGTAGTCCTCTTCGTTCATACCTAATTCTTTAATTCTGTCTACTAAAACGTCCATTCTTTCTTCACGTTGACTTCCGCCGATTAATTCGCCGATGCCAGGAACTAGAAGGTCAGTAGCAGCTACTGTTTTTCCATCTTCATTCATACGCATGTAGAACGCTTTAATGTCTTTCGGGTAGTCAGTTACGAATACAGGGCGTTTGAAGATTTCTTCTGATAAGTATCTTTCATGCTCTGTTTGTAAGTCAATACCCCATTCTACTGGGTATTTGAAGTCAGCACCTGATTCTTGAAGTACTTTAATTGCTTCTGTATATGTGATGCGACCGAAGTCAGAGTTAATCACGTTGTTCATACGCTCTAGAACTGTTTTATCAACGAAACTGTTGAAGAAGTCCATTTCTTCTGGTGCATGCTCTAATACATATTTCATTGCATATTTCAGCATATCTTCTGTAAGATCCATTACATCGCCTAACTCAGCGAATGCAATCTCAGGCTCAACCATCCAGAACTCAGCAGCGTGGCGAGTTGTGTTTGAGTTTTCCGCACGGAATGTAGGTCCGAATGTATATACATCACGGAATGCTAATGCATACGCTTCAGCGTTCAGCTGTCCACTTACTGTTAAGTTTGTTTCTTTACCGAAGAAGTCTTTTGATTCATCAACTTGTCCGTCTTCACCTTTTGGTACGTTGTTTAAATCTTGTGTTGTTACGCGGAACATTTCGCCAGCACCTTCTGTATCACTACCAGTGATGATTGGTGTGTGAACATGTACAAATCCACGCTCTTGGAAGAACTGGTGAATCGCAAATGCTGCGATAGAACGTACGCGGAACGTTGCAGAGAATGCATTTGTTCTTGGACGTAAGTGAGCGATTGTACGTAAGTATTCAAACGTATGACGCTTCTTTTGAAGTGGGTAATCAGAATCTGATAAGCCCTCGATATCAATTTTTTCTGCTTTAATTTCAAATGGTTGCTTCGCCCCAGGCGTTGCAATTACTTTACCTTCTACTTTCACTGAAGAGCTAAGTGGAAGCTTTGCAATTTCTTTAAAGTTCTCTAATTCTGTATCGAAAACGATTTGAACGCTTTTGAAGAAGCTACCGTCGTTTAATTCGATGAAACCAAATGCTTTTGAATCACGTAAGTTACGAATCCACCCTGATACTTGTACTGTTTGACCTGCATACTTTTCTGTATCTCTATACAGACTTTTTACTAATGTGTTTTCCATAGTGAAATTCTCCTTTGCTGATATATTTAAATACAAAAAAACCTTTCATCCATAAAGGGACGAAAGGTTAAACTTCGCGGTACCACCCAATTTGTCATAAAGACCAACTTTAACTCGTATGTAATACATACTTCCCGGTTTGTAACAGGCCGGATTCCCGTCTAAGTCTACTCTTGAATACAAGATTCAATTTCGGTTAGCAACTCCAAGGTGTTCTTCACATATACCGCCTCATCAGGCTCTCACCGCCCCTGACTCGCTTTGGATTATAGTATATACTACTTTTCCTTATCATCGTCTTTCATTTTGTTAAACTAAAATTAATGTACTACATTCGAGAGAAAGATGCAAGATGCCAGAAAATATATAAGCGATTTTTGTAATATATCGACTTACCGACATCTTTCGACGATTGTGCAATAAAAAAATTGCCGGAATGAATCCGGCAATTTTCTAATTACTTACGTAACTCCGCACCAAATTTCTCTTCTACCGTTGTTAATACACGGTTATGTGCTTCTGTTACTTCTTCGTCTGTTAACGTACGTTCTGCATCGAAGTAAGTCATAGAGAATGCAAGTGATTTCTTGCCTTCTTCCATTTTTTCACCTTCGTATAAGTCGAATAGTGTTACGTCTTTCAGAAGTTCTCCGCCAGCTTCAGCAATGACTTGCTTCATTTCACCAGCTTTTGTTTCTTTTGTTACTACAACAGCCATGTCACGTGTCATAGATGGGAAACGCGGAATTGCTGAGTAGTAAGTTTCTTCAGCGTCTGCACCGAATACTTTTACAAGAGATAGTTCAAATACGAATGTATTTTTCACATCTAATTGTTTTTCTGCTTCTGGGTGCAATTGACCGATGAAACCAATTACTTCGCCATCTAATACGATGTCAGCTGTACGGCCTGGGTGCATACCTTCACGTTTTGCTGGTGCATATGTGATTTGGTTTGAAACGCCAAGTACGTCAAATAGTCCTTCTAGTACACCTTTCATAACGAAGAAGTCTACTACTTTCTTCTCACCTTGCCATGCATGGTGAAGGGCAAGACCTGTCATAACACCTGCAAGGTGTTGTTCTTCTTTCGGAAGTTCTCCTGCTTCTGTTGGTAAGAAGATAGAACCTACTTCGTATAAAGCAACGCTGTCGTTTTTACGAGCAACATTGTATGAAACTGCTTCTAGCAATTGTGGCACTAAGCTTAAACGAAGTTGGCTACGCTCTTCGCTCATTGGAAGCGCAAGGTTTACAGGTGCTTTTTCGTTTGGCTCAACCATGTATTGTTTCGCTTTGTCAGCGCTTGTTAATGAATACGTGATTGCTTCATATAAACCAGCACCCTCTAAGAAGCGACGTACTTTACGACGTTTCGTTTGTGCTGATGTTAATTTACCACGAGTCATCGTTCCAGAAGGTAATGTAACTGGAATGTGGTCATAACCGTATAGACGGCCCACTTCTTCTACTAAGTCTTCTGAAATTGTAATATCAGGACGACGTGCTGGTACATTTACATGGAATGTTCCTTCTACTTCTGTGAATGGGAATTTCAAGTTTGTAAACATTGTACCCATTTCACTCGCAGAAATATTTGTACCTAATACACGGTTTACTTTTTCAGCAGTAACAGATACTGTACGCTCTTGTACTTGTAAGTTGTCAGCTTCTACTACACCTTCAAGCGCTTCACCGCCAGCATATTTCGCCATTAAAGTAGCTGCGTGTTGAATTGCTTCAAATGTACGTGTTGGATCGATTCCTTTTTCGAAACGTGCACTTGATTCACTACGAAGACCTAAGTCTTTTGATGTACGACGCACTGTTTGACCTGCAAAGTATGCAGACTCAATTAGAACGTTTACTGTCTCATTTGTAACTTCAGAATCCGCTCCGCCCATTACACCAGCAACAGCTAAAGCTTTTGTTCTGTTTGTAATTACAAGGTGGTGGCTTTGTAATGTACGCTCTTGATCATCTAACGTTTCAATTTTTTCGCCTTCTTTTGCAAGACGAACAACGATTTCTTTTGAACCTAATTTATCGTAATCGAATGCATGTAACGGTTGACCGTATTCCATTAAAATGTAGTTTGTAATATCAACTACGTTGCTAATTGGACGAATGCCAGCTGCCATAAGGCGAGTTTGCATCCACATTGGTGATGGACCAATCTTTACGTTTTTAACCATTTTTACAATGTATAATGGGTTTTCTTCTTTCGCTTCTACACTTACAGAAATATAATCAGAAGTTTTTTCTGCTATTTCTTGTAATTCGATAGCTGGAAGTTTTACTTCTCGCCCGTAAATAGCAGCCACTTCATATGCAACACCTAACATGTTTAAGCAATCTGCACGGTTTGGTGTTAAACCAAGCTCAAGTACTTCATCGTGTAAGTTTAAAATTTCAAGTGCATCTGCACCAACTTCAGCGTCACTTGGGAAGATGAAGATACCATCTGCATATTCTTTTGAAACTAACTTTCCATCAATGCCAAGCTCTTGAAGAGCACAAACCATACCGTGAGAAGCTTCACCACGTAGTTTTGCTTTTTTAATTTTGAAGTTACCAGGAAGTACAGCACCAACTTTTGCAACTGGTACTTTTAAACCTTTTGCAATATTAGCAGCTCCACAAATAATTTGAACTGGCTCTTCTTCACCGATATCGATTAAGCATTTGCTTAATTTATCAGCTTCTGGGTGTTTTTCACATTCTAATACGTGACCAACTACAACACCTTTTACACCTTTATTTAATACTTCAACGCCTTCTACTTCAATACCACTTTTCGTGATTTTGTCTGCTAGTTCTTGTGCTGTTACATCTTTAATATCTACATACTCTTGTAACCAACGATATGATACGAACATATTTATCCTCTCCTTCCCTTACGCTCGTTTGAATTGTTGTAAGAAACGTACATCATTTGTATAGAAATGACGAATGTCATCTACGCCGTATTTCAACATTGCGATACGCTCTGCGCCCATACCGAATGCGAAACCTTGATATTCTTTTGAATCATAACCAGCCATTTCAAGTACGTTCGGGTGAACCATACCTGCGCCTAAAATTTCAATCCAGCCAGTTCCTTTACAAGTGCCGCAACCTTTGCCATGACACATCATACAAGAAATATCCATCTCTACAGATGGCTCTGTGAATGGGAAGAAACTTGGACGAAGACGGATTTCACGATCTTCACCGAACATCTTTTTCACGAATACTTGCAGTGTACCTTTTAAGTCACTCATACGAATGTTTTTATCAATTACAAGACCTTCAATTTGCATGAACTGATGTGAATGCGTCGCATCATCATCATCGCGGCGATACACTTTACCAGGACAGATAATTTTGATTGGGCCTTTTTCTTTATTATTTTCCATCGTACGTGCTTGCACAGAAGATGTATGTGTACGTAGTAACGTTTCTTCTGTAATGTAGAATGTATCTTGCATGTCACGTGCTGGGTGATCTTTCGGTAAGTTTAGTGCTTCGAAGTTGTAGTAGTCTTTTTCTACTTCTGTTCCTTCAGCTACTTCATAACCCATACCGATGAATACATCTTCAATTTGTTCAACAACAGCTGTTAACGGATGGTGACAACCTGTTTCAACAGGACGACCTGGTAATGTAACATCAATTGTTTCCGTAGCTAATTTCGCTTCAATTACTGCTTTTTCTAAGTTACCAATTTTGTCTTCTAGACGCGTTTGAATCGCTTCACGTACTTCATTTACTAATGCTCCCATACGTGGACGCTCTTCTGCTGATAATTTTCCCATGCCGCGTAATACTTCTGTAATTGGACCTTTTTTTCCTAAATACGCTACGCGTACGTCGTTTAAGCCCTTTAGCTCTTTCGCTTCTTCAATAAGCTCTAACGCTTTTTGCTTTAGCTCTTTTAAACGTGCTTCCATTTTGGAACCCTCCTAATTTTAAAAATAAAAAAACCTCGCTCCCAAAAAGGGACGAGGTAAATTCGCGGTACCACCCTAAATTGACAGAACAAGTCTGCCCACTCATTAGTTATAACGATCAATTCTGACCGGAACGCCTTTACATATACATGGTCCTGGCGTCAACTCCAGAGGTGAATTCACTTCCGTCTACCATAAGAATGCTTTCAGTCTACGGCATTCTCTCCCTATATGGCGATTTTGTAAGCTACTCTTCTCTATCAACGTTTTTCGTTATTTAACTTTTAATATAATGTACTTCAACTTATTATAAGAAGTTTTTTATTTGTTCGCAACCGGGCTTTGCAAATAATACGTTAAAATCCCTGCTGCAACCGCAACATTTAATGATTCTGCCCCGCCGTAAATCGGAATATACAAGTTTTGATCCGTTTTTGCAAGAATTTCTTGGCGTACGCCATTTCCTTCATTTCCAACAATTAATGCAAAACTTCCGGCCGGCGTTACTTCACCATACGGAACTCCATTTTCAAGAGCTGTTCCATATACAGGAACGTTATTTTCTTTTAACTTATCTACCCATTCTTCTAAGTTCCCTTTTACAACTGGTAAGTGGAAAATAGAGCCTTGTGTAGAGCGGAGTACTTTACTATTGTAAACATCAACACAACCTTCTCCAAGCACAACGGCGTGAATACCAGCTGCATCAGCTGTACGAATAATTGTTCCTAAATTACCTGGGTCTTGCAGGCCATCTAATAAAAGGAATTTCCCATCAGTAAGAGCTACTTCTTTCTCATGCTTCTCACAAACAGCAAATACACCTTGCGTCGTTTCTGTTTCACGAAGTATTTTTACAATCGCCTCAGGCACGATATACATTTCCACATCATTAACTGTCCAATCTTTCGGAAGGTCTGTCTGATCTGAAACGATAAGTTCTGTTACAATTCCTGCCTTCAGAGCTTCCTCGACTAAGTGAAATCCTTCTACAAAAAATAAACCTTTTTTATCGCGTTCTTTTTTCGTTTGCAGCTTTTTCCACTGCTTTACACGCGGATTTTGTACTGAATCAATGTTTTTCATAATATGTATTTCCCTCTCTTCTTGTCTTATCATTATAGCCTATTTTTCATACATATTTACATAAAAAAGAACAAAAACTAACGTCAGTTTCAATTCTGAAGAAGAGGTGAAAGCAATGAGTTTTAATTTACGCGGTGCCGTATTAGCGAATGTATCTGGTAATTCACAAGATCAATTACAAGAAACAATTGTCGATGCAATTCAAAGCGGTGAAGAAAAAATGCTTCCAGGTCTTGGCGTTTTATTTGAAGTCATTTGGAAAAACGCTGATGAAAATGAAAAGCACGAAATGTTAGAAACACTAGAGCAAGGATTAAAAAAATAAGCAATTTGAAAATCACCTTCGCATAAGCTAAGGTGATTTTTTTACGAAAAAAATTTTTCTTCTCCTAAACATTTCTACTTTACTAACGAACTATGATGGAGTACAATGTTCAAAATACATTTAAACCGATCGATTTTTCTTCGTATACATCATTAGATAAAAGGAGTGAATGTTTTATGCACCGTATTACGCTTGAACAAGTTTTTAAACATCACATTACACAAAAATACGTAAACCGTTCTGGAATGGTCCACGCGATCGCTGTCGCTTACCATGCGTTTCACCTAGCCAAAAAGCATCACGCCTCAGTCGATGCTGCGACAAAAGCCGGTTTCCTTCATGATATCGGACATCATACGTGGTACACAGGCGGCGAATGGGACTATGACTTATATAAAAAGAATGATATCCATGCAATTAAAGGTGCTGAAAGAGCACATAAATTGCTTATTAGATTGGGAGAACATCCAAAACTAGCAAAAGAAATTTCTATCGCAATTCTTCTTCATACAGATTCTTTCTTAGTAGAACAAGAAATTGAAAGAACATCTCTTCAAAACATTATTAAATGGGCAGACGAAGCAGATGAAGAACCAGGCGGAGCTCATCATTATAGAACGATTTCTTATGAAAAAGCACTTAAAGCTATTCAGCAATTAGATCGATTGGTAGAGCGTGAATTGCAAATAGAGCAAGCAAAATTGAATAACAAGGCAGAACATAGTTATCAATGAGAAAGAGGCATCACTACAGGGTGATACCTCTTTTATTATTTTATGGAAAATAAACCTTTATCCCGCATTAACGGGCAGTAAGACCCCCACCTCGAAATTCAGCAAAGACGAGGAAGTTAGGTGGGGAATCAACTGCCCGTAAAAGCCCGATTGGTGAGGGCTGATAATCAGTGGGGGATGAACCTCCCCAATGATTAAAGTTTCACTTTATATGTAATATTTAAATGTTACATTCAAAAACATTTTACTTTATAATTAAATATACAAATATAAAAGAGGTGATTTTACAAATGCAACCCGCTACACAGCTTTCTAATGAACAAAAACACTCGATGTCATGGGGACAATTTATTAGCTCTGTTTTATTCGCCTTTTTTGGAACTGGACTTATTACTGTGTTCCTCGCAATGCCATTAACAATTTATACAGCAGGTCTTACAGATAAAAAACAAGTTGCCCTGTATGAATCTATTGCAAATACTGCAAGTACCGTATTACAACTAGCTGTATTGTTATTCTTCATTTTTAAATTCGAACCCGCAAAAAAATTACTACTAAAATCTTTTAACTTTAAAACACTGAAAGAATGGCGCACATACGTATACTTACTTCTTTTCTTCGTTATCAACATCATACTCAATTACATCTTGTTAAATTATGTGTTCCAAGACGCAACAAAGCAGCAATCTTCCGCACTAAGCTTAGACGTCTTTAAGCAATATCAAATATTATTACTTCTCAGCTTTGCAATACTCACACCCATTTTTGAAGAACTTATTTTCCGTGGTTTTATACTTCGCTTCTTCTCAGAACGCTTTCCATTTTGGATTGCAGCCATCGTAACAAGTTTCTTCTTCGGTATCGCTCATACATACTCACTTGGGGTAATGGTAATTACTTTCTTTATGGGATTATTAATGGCCATTTTATGTAAAAAAACAAAGTCCATTATTCCAGCTATGTTATTTCATATTATGAATAACATGTTGGCATTCTTGAGTTAAAAAGAGGTATCATCGCGATACCTCTCTTTACTCTTTTATCATAACTTCAAACTCTTTTGCGGTTAGCGTTTTTGATAATCCGTATCGTTATTACCCATTTCCTTCAATTTATATATACTCATTAATAATATCCAAAATAAACCTCATGTAGTAAAATATAACTTAATTCACATAAAGGAGTTTACATATGTTCAGTATTATTTGGATGCTTTTCACGCCACTTCTCTTACTATGCGGGATTGCTGGTGGTATTTTTTTAATAGTAACAGGAATTAAATATCGGAAATTACTCGTTGGTTTAATGGGGCTACTTAGCCTATCCTTTGTCACACTACCTTTTGTTTTTTTAAGTATAGGAATTAATATGGATACAATCTTCCCCATTCCAACTGCTCTTTACTGGACCCTATTTTCTTTAACTGGATTATTAGCTGGATTAAGTGGATTACAAGCAAAGATTAAAAGTATCCGTAATATGGGATTCATTATTTTTATCGCTGGTATATTAGGAGTTATCTTCTGGTTACTCATGACTGTGGGTGATTCATACTATATATAATATTTTTTGAAACTCACAAATCGGAGGTAACACAGAAGTGTTCGGAATATTAACTTGGATGATTTTAACTCTTACTTTAATGGTATGCGAATTCATCGTTGGCATTTTTTTAATTATTTTTGGTATTAAATGTCGTAAATCACTTACCATTATAGCTGGTTTCATTAGCATATCGCTTATCGTTGTTCCTATCGTTTGTATAGGTTCTGGAATAGATTTAGAGGGGATGATTCCAATTTCAGGAACTTTATATTGGGGTCTCTTCTCTTTAGCTGGACTATTAGCTATTATAAGCGGCAGACAAATATCAAGTATTCGTGCTATGGGAACAATTTTGTTTATAACAGGGCTGTGCTCCGTAGCTGGTTACCAGCTTTTATATTTAACTGCATAAAGAACACAAAAAAGCAGGGAATTTAATTCCCTGCTTTTTTATTTGGTTTATTGCCTGATGGTAAGAAGAACGATAACACCCAAGCAATCCCTGCGAGTATCGTTGCAATTAAGAAGGCATCGTTAATACCGTTAATTGCAGATAGCTTTGAAATTTGTCCATATAATAGTTGTGTGCTCATCGCGTCTCCTGCTTGAGCTGATCCAGCTAAGGCCGCTAAACTTTGCCCCATGCCGTGTATTTTATCAACTAAAATTGGGTTTGATGTTGTTAACATGTTGCCGTAATCTGCTACGTGAGCAGTCGTTTGTTGCGTCATAAGTGTGATTAAAATCGCTGTTCCGATTGAACCAGCTACTTGTCTTGACGTATTTTGCGTTGCTGTACCGTGAGAAATTAATTTCATCGGTAGCGCGTTCATACCAGCTGTCATAATTGGCATCATAATGAATGACATACCAATTGAACGTATAATATAATCCGTCATAATAACGCTATACGGTGTATCCATCGATAATTTTGTAAATTCATATGTCGCATACGTCGTAATTGCCAATCCAATTATCGCTAATGGACGAATGCCATATTTATCGAATAATTTACCCGCTACTGGTCCCATGATCCCCATAATTAATGATCCTGGAAGAAGTAGTAAACCAGATTCAATTGGCGTAAAGCCACGAATGTTTTGCAGATATACTGGAAGCAATAACATACCTCCGAATAATGCCATCGTAACGATTGCGTTAATTACTAAAGTAAAAGTAAATACTGGATATTTAAATACTTGTAAATCAAGCATTTTATTGTCCGTTGTTAACTCTCTCCAAATAAATAACGCTAAACCAATTACACCGATAACAAGTGAAATAATGACTTCTGCACTAGTCCAACTATTATTTCCAGCTTCACTAAATCCGTACAATAAGCTTCCTAGTCCAATACTTGAACTAACCACACCGAATATATCTAATTTCGTTTTAGACACTGGCTGAGCTAGTGTAAAGAATTTTAAAGATAGGAACGTAATAATTAAACCAATAATAAACATCGCATAGAACATTAAGTTCCAGCTATAGTTTTCAATCACCCAACCTGTTACAGTTGGTCCGATAGCTGGCGCTAAAATCATCGCTACACCTAGTAATCCCATCGCCGCTCCGCGTTTATGAGGCGGGAATAACGTCATAAAGATATTCATACCAACCGGCATTAAAATACCCGCACCAACTGCTTGAATTACGCGACCTGTCATCATCATTGTAAAGTTTCCTGAAGTAGCACAAATGATAGATCCTACCGTGAAGAATAACATTGCTGCTACGAATAATTTACGATACGTAAATCGTGAAACTAAAAAGGCACTAATCGGTACTAAAATACCATTTACAAGCATGAAGCCTGTAATTAACCATTGTGCTGTTGAAGTTGATACATTAAATTCATTCATTAACGGAGGTAATGCAACGTTAATGATTGTTTGGTTTAAAATAGAAACGAACATGCCGAGAATTAATACAGCTACAACTGCTTTTACGTTCACATTCTCTACAGGCATAGACATTTGTTTTTTCGGCACTTCTTTTTCTTGTTTTACTTCTTCTTGCTTTCCTGTTTCTAACTCAACTACATTAGAAATTTCCGATTCTTGCTTTCGTTCAATTTCTTTCTCTTCTGTTTCAACTTTACTTACTTCTATTTTACTTACGGCTGGGACTTGTTCTTCTCCCATTTTCGTTTTTTTCTTTCGTAAAAGACGATTTACAAGGAAGAAGACGATTATACAAAATAGTGCATATCCTGCAATTACAATTGAGGACATCTCATCTCCCCCTTACTTATGAATACGAACTGTCACATTCATGCCAGGAACAATATTTACTGATTTGCTATGATCTAAAGAAATTTTAACTGGTACTACTTGTGTTACTTTCGTATAGTTCGCTGTTGCGTTGCTTGATGGCAACATAGAGAATGTATTCGCTGTTGTTAAGCCAACTTGTTCTACTTTTCCTGTTAACGTTGTATCTGGGTATGCATCTACATACACATCTACATCTTGACCTTTTTGAACATCATCAACATCTGTTTCTTCAATGTTTGCTGTTACCCATAAATTGTTCATATCAAATGCATAAGCAATCGGGCTACCTGCTCCAACGAAAGCATTTGTTGTTGCGTTTGATTGTACAACTGTTGCATTTTGTGGAATTGTTACATCTACTGTTTGTTCTCCATTAGCTGCCGCTACAGTAACAGTACCTAATTTATCGTTCTCATTATAATTTTTTCCTACTTCAGCTTTCCAGTCAGTTAGTTTACCTGCTACTGGTGAAGCAACCGGAATTACCTTTCCATCAATCTTTGCATTGTCTGTTTTTAAGTAATTTTCCGTTTGATTGTAATAGTAATAACCGCCAATACCGCCGCCAACTAGTACAATTAATGTGATAATGTTGATAATTACCATTCTTCGAAACTGATTCATTGCATTCCTCTCCTTATATCGCATATAATTTTTTTCTAAACTATTTATGTCCTTATTGTTTAGATTGTTTAATTGTTAATTATATTAACCTTTTAACAAAAAAATCACACCATCTGCAGCGTAAATCGAAATTTATCTACCTGCGAGCGGTGCTGATTTCTGAAGGACTATCGTTTATAATTATAAATAATTATTTTGAATCTACAACCGACAATTTACGTATGAAATGTCGTTTAAACAACAATATAATACCAATATGTTGTTTAAGTACAGAAAATTAAACGAGGGGAAATAAAAATGTCTATTAAAAATACAAATGATCCACGTGTAAAACGGACGAGACAACTCATACAGGATGCTTTTGTCGCTTTAGTAGGCGAAAAAGGTTTTGAAAATGTTACTGTTCAACATATTGCAGAACGCGCTCCTGTAAACCGCGCTACATTTTATAGCCATTACCACGATAAATATGACTTACTAGACAAAAGCATTGAAGAAATGTTAGAAAAGCTAACTGAAGTAATTAAACCGAGAAATAGAAATAAAGAAGATTTCCAACTAACATTTGATTCGCCACATCCAAGTTTTTTGGCCTTGTTCGAACATATTGCAGAAAACACTAACTTCTATAACGTCATGCTTGGTGATAAAGCTGCCGGAAACTATACGTATAAGATGATGAAAGCAATTCAAACGCATTTAACATTAAGCCTCTCTATTTCACAACCTAACGATGAAAAACTAATGGTTCCACGCGATATTCTCATTAGTTATGTTACTGGTGCCCATCTAGGGATGATTATGTCATGGCTTAAAAGAGGAATGATATATACCCCGCATTTTATGGCGATGCAATTAACTCGTTTAATTATTTTAGGCGCTCATACTGCAGCGGGATTAGAACGGCCTTTTTAAAACATAAAAAAGCGAAGGAGAATCTCCTTCGCTTTTTCTATTAATTAAATGTAATGTTATGTACAGCCTCTTTATCAAGACGTTTAATAACTTCTACAATTAACTTCACTGCATTTTCATAATCATCACGATGTAACATTGCCGCATGAGAATGGATATAGCGCGTTGCAATTGTAATTGCCATAGAAGGAATACCATTTACAGCAATGTGAATCGCACCCGCATCCGTTCCTCCGCCCGCTACTGAATCATATTGATACGGGATTTGTAATTCATCAGCAACATCAACTACGAAATCACGTAAACCTGTATGTCCAATAACAGAAGCATCATATAAAATGATTTGTGGTCCATCGCCCATTTTACTTTGCGCTTCTTTTGACGTTACACCCGGTGTATCTCCAGCGATACCAACATCTACTGCGAACGCGATATCTGGTTTAATATAATTCGCAGATGTTTTTGCACCACGAAGACCAACTTCTTCTTGTACAGTTCCAACGCCGTATACAACGTTTGGATGCTTTTCATCTTTTAGTTGTTTTAATACGTCAATTGCAATTGCACAACCGATTCGGTTATCCCACGCTTTTGCAAGTAACATTTTTTCATTCTTCATCACTTGGAATTCAAAGTACGGTACAACTTGATCTCCTGGTCGTACGCCCCACTCCATCGCTTCTTCTTGGCTAGAAGCACCGATATCGATGAACATGTCTTTAATTTCAACTGGCTTTTTACGAGCTTCTGGAGGTAAAATGTGCGGTGGTTTTGAACCAATTACACCTGTTACATCTCCTTTACGCGTTACAATCGTCACGCGCTGTGCAAGCATAACTTGTGACCACCAGCCACCAACCGTTTGGAAGCGAAGGAAACCTTTGTCATCGATTTGTGTAATCATAAATCCAACTTCATCTAAATGACCTGCAACCATAATTTTCGGACCGTTTTCTTCCCCTACTTTTTTCGCAACTAAACTCCCTAAATTATCAGTAGAAAGTTCGTCCGCAAACGGCTCGATATATTTCTTCATTACTTCACGTGGTTCACGTTCGTTACCAGCAATACCACGTGCATCCGTTAATTCTTTTAGCATTGTCAATGTCGCGTCTAATTTTGTCATTGCCAACACCCTCCTTTTTCTTCAGTCAATTCATTATACAATAATTAAATTGAAATATTCAAAAATTAAATTAGTATCCTTGTGTTTGACGCTGATGATTTACCTCATTTTTATCTAAATATGCTTTTTCAATCTCTTCTTGCTCAAATTCAAGTGCTTGTCCAAGTCGAAGATAGCTCGTAAATAATTCAATATAGTTTGTAATAGATGGTTGATCTGTAAAACGAATTACTTTCGCATATGTGTCTAAGAAAATTTCCACTTGTGTTTTATTCGTTTGTGCACATTTATAGAATAAGAAGTTTTTATCAATACCTAAATCAATTCCGATTGATAAAATAAAATGCAAACCATCTACGTATTCTTCTAATATTACTTCACGTTCCGAAGCTGGTTTGTTGCTCCAATATTTAAAACAACGTGTTTCATTTGCAAGTTCACCAATTTCTACAAGAAGAGCTAACATTTTTTCTTTTAACAATTTTTTCGGTTGTAAGTCATGTTCTTTTGCAATACGGTCATCTAATTCTTTTTGTAATTTAAATAGTTGTAGTAAGTCCATTCTATTGTCCTCCTCCAACATCGCATTTTACGCAACAATGTTGTTTCATCTCAAAGTTCATTATTATGTTTCAGTTCTTATGAATAAGTCAGCTATCTACCTCTTTATAAAATAGCTTGTCCTTAATTTGCAAATACGTTTCAGTCATCACTCTTAAATTGTTCATCTGATGAAAGTTCCATATCATCTTTCCATTATAGCAGTGTCGTTTCGGCTAGGAAAGATACTCTTCTTTCCAAACGTGCATAATTAAAAAAAGCCAGGAGGATTCTCCTGACTTCATATGTATATTCTTCTATATCACTATAGTTTTTATGTTGATTTTGTCATATCGATAACAACACATCCGTTAATCTTTAGAACTTCAAACTTCTCTCTGAACACAAACAAAAAAACCTTAGAAGAAAATTCTTCTAAGGTTTCAACTAATTAATTAGTTAATGTTGTTTTTTGCAACTGTTGCTAATTCAGCGAAAGCTTTTTCGTCATGAACAGCTAAGTCAGCAAGCATCTTGCGGTTAACTTCGATGCCAGCATTTTTAAGACCGTGCATTAAGCGGCTGTAAGAAAGACCATTCATACGAGCTGCTGCGTTGATACGTGTAATCCATAATTTACGGAAGTCACGTTTCTTTTGACGGCGGTCACGGAATGCATACATTAGAGATTTCATAACCTGTTGGTTAGCAACCTTGAATAATGTATTTTTTGAACCGTAGTAACCTTTTGCTAATTTAATTACTTTTTTACGACGTTGACGAGTAACTGTACCACCTTTTACTCTTGGCATAATATTACCTCCTAATTGTTCTATATATCAGCCGAACTTATTTTAAGTTGTCAAGCATTTGACGAATGCGTTTGAAGTCACCAGCGCTTACTACACCAGCTTTACGTAGTTTACGTTTAGCTTTTGTAGATTTGTTAGCGAATAAATGGCTTGTGTAAGCGTGAGAACGTTTCAGTTTACCTGATCCAGTCTTTTTGAAACGCTTTGCAGCGCCGCGATGAGTTTTTTGTTTAGGCATAGGTATTTCCTCCTCTATCTATTACTTATCGTTTTTCGGTGCTAAAACTAAGAACATACTGCGTCCTTCCATTTTAGGCTTAGATTCAACTGTACTAACTTCAGCACAAGCTTCTGAGAAGCGATCTAAAACACGTTGACCGATTTCTTTATGAGTAATGGCACGTCCTTTAAAGCGAATTGACGCTTTAACCTTGTCGCCTTTCTCTAAAAACTTGATAGCATTACGAAGTTTTGTGTTAAAGTCGTGTTCATCAATTGTTGGACTTAAACGAACTTCTTTCATGCTAATTACTTTTTGATTTTTGCGCTGCTCTTTTTCTTTCTTCTGTTGCTCAAAGCGGAATTTACCGTAGTCCATAATGCGGCATACTGGCGGTTTCGCATTTGGAGCAACTAATACTAAATCAAGATTAAGATTTGCAGCTAAGTCTAAAGCGTCATTACGAGACTTGATTCCAAGTTGATCGCCATTTGCGCCAACTAAACGTACTTCACGTGCACGAATTTGCTCGTTAATCATCATATCCTTGCTAATAGTAAGCCACCTCCAAGGTTTTCTCAGAACATATTTTGTAGTCATAGAACCCGACAAAAAAAGTGCGGGCATACGACACCCACACTTGTAAAATCTTAAGTAAGAAATACATTTACCTGCTAACTGCGAATGCGTCCATCAGGTGAGAAGCGGGTGCTTCTACTTGTTCCACAAAACAATATTCTATTATCCTTGATGAGTTTATCATAGGACATGACGTCTGTCAAGAAGACGCGATGTGTTTTACTAACAACAAGAAATATTGTAACAAACAACTAACATACTTGCAATACTTTTTTATGATAAGTGTTACATGGTTATTTTTTCTAGTTTTTCTCTTTTATATTACAAAGAAAAGCCGCGGTATACCGCGGCTTTTTCTTATCGTTTTCCTTCTACTTTAATCATGTCAACAAAAGCATCTAATGCGATTGTTTCTGATTTTTGTTCACCATATTTACGTACGTTTACGCCGTTTTCAGTTACTTCATTGTCACCTACTACAAGCATGTACGGAATTTTTTGCATTTGTGCTTCACGGATTTTGTAACCGATCTTCTCTTCACGAGTGTCTAATTCAACACGAATACCAGCACGACGCAATTCGTCTTGTACTTTCTTCGCATAGTCTAAATGTACTTGCGGAGAAACTGGAATTACTTGTACTTGAACTGGAGCTAACCAAGTTGGGAATGCACCTTTGTATTCTTCAATTAAGAAGGCTACGAAGCGTTCCATAGTTGATACAACACCACGGTGAATTACAACTGGACGATGTTGCTTACCGTCTTCGCCAACATAAGTTAATTCAAAGCGTTCTGGAAGTAAGAAGTCTAATTGTACAGTTGAAAGTGTTTCGTCTTTTCCAAGAGCAGTACGAACTTGAACATCAAGTTTTGGACCGTAGAATGCTGCTTCACCTTCAGCTTCATAGTAATCAAGACCCATTTCATCCATAGCTTCTTTTAACATACCTTGTGCTTTTTCCCACATCTCATCATCCGCATAATACTTTTTAGTATCTGCTGGATCACGATAAGATAGACGGAATGAGTAGTTCTCTAAACCGAAATCTTTGTACACTTCTAGAGTTAAGTTTACAACACGTTTTAACTCTTCTTTAATTTGATCTGGACGAACGAAAATGTGCGCATCGTTTAAAGTCATTCCGCGTACACGTTGTAACCCAGATAACGCACCTGACATTTCATAACGGTGCATTGTTCCAAGTTCCGCAATACGGATTGGTAATTCACGGTAGCTGTGAATATCATTTTTATAAACCATCATATGGTGAGGACAGTTCATTGGACGAAGAACTAATTCTTCATTATCCATTTCCATTGATGGGAACATGCCATCACGGTAGTGATTCCAGTGACCAGAAGTTTCATATAACTCTCTACTTCCTAATACTGGAGTGTATACGTGATCATAGCCTAAGCTTGCTTCTTTATCAACGATGTAACGCTCGATAATACGACGAATTGTTGCACCCTTTGGTAACCAAAGTGGTAAACCTTGTCCTACTTTTTGGCTATTAGTAAATAGTTTTAATTCTTTACCTAATTTACGGTGATCGCGCTCTTTCGCTTCTTCAAGCATACGTAAGTGCTCATCTAATTCTGCTTTCTTAACGAATGCAGTACCGTAAATACGTTGTAACATTTTATTATTGCTATCGCCGCGCCAGTAAGCACCTGCAACGCTTAATAATTTAAACACTTTAATTTTCCCTGTAGATGGAAGGTGAACACCACGGCAAAGGTCGAAGAATTCGCCTTGCTCATAGATTGAAATAACTGCATCCTCTGGAAGATCGTTAATTAAATCTAATTTTAACTCATCACCAATTTCTTCAAAGCGACGAAGTGCTTCTGCACGTGGCACTTCATGACGAACGATTTCTAAGTTTTCGTTCACGATTTTTTGCATTTCTTTTTCGATTTTCTTGAAGTCTTCAACTGTAATTGCTTCTTCCATATCGATATCGTAATAGAAGCCATTTTCAATTACTGGACCAATGCCAAGCTCAAGCTTAACATCTTTATATAAACGTTTTAACGCTTGTGCTAAAAGGTGGGCTGTTGAATGGCGTAAAATATATAAGCCATCTTCAGAATCTAATGTAATAATAGAAACTGCACCATCTTCTTCGATTGGTGTAACAAGATCGATCATCTCATCGTTTAATTTTCCAGCTACAGCTTTTTTCTTTAAGCCTGGGCTAATAGAAGCTGCGATTTCTTCAGTTGTTACGCCTTTTGGAAACTCCTTCACAGCTCCATCAGGGAAAGTAATTTTAACTACATCTGCCATCACTGGTCACTCCTCTTTTTCTCAAAATAAAAAACACTCATCCCGTAAAAAGGGACGAGTGTTGAATTCGTGGTTCCACCCTTGTTCCAATTAACATAATTGTTAATTGCTCAAGTTCAACATAACGGTGTTGTCCGTTAGCAATTACTAGAAAAACCGTTCACTGCTAAAGTTTAGAGGTGGTAAGTAATAATCCCGTACTAGGAAGCTCACACCCTAAGGCTTCCCTCTCTGAAAATCGTAGAAAACTACTCATGTCCTCATCATGACATTTCGATATATTTCATTTATGTAGGTAATTATATGCTCAAAAACTTAGAAAATCAAGGGCGTTACCTTTATTTTTTAAATTTTTCACATTGCGCTCAAAATCATGTAATCCATGTAATTGGACCCGTTCTTGAAACACATTTCGCAAAGTAATAATCATATTATGGTCTTGTTCTTTCGTATATAAATAAATCTTTTTGGGCGAAATAGAAAGAAGCGGCGCAATTACTTTCGTATCAATATATACATCATTTTGCTTTAATAATTCCTCATCTATATATTGGACCAACTTCTCCTGTTTTAAACGTCTTCCTTTATCATCATAAAAGATAAAGCTTTCATCAAAAATAAGATGCACGCAGGACAAGCGTGATTTACGGCTACTTACTTGTTGCCGAAGCGTCTCAATGAACATTTGGTATTCTTGCTCCATCTTATATTCATCAATTGCCACTTCCGCAAGTTTAGCCACCATTTCCCTATATGTACGAAGACGAAAACGGATATATGATGAAAACGAGAATGAGAGCGGATCACAAAGCCAATTATTTAAAGAAGACTTAATATATGACTCAAATGCGTTACGCGTTAAATCCTGAGCTACCCCTTTTCTTCTTCCCTTTAAAATCTCATGTGCCATGTGCAATATTTGATGACACTCTTCTTGTTCTTCATAAAAAAACTTTTCTTTTAAGATCGTATAAATCCACTCATTTTGTTTCACATTCACAATAAAATACACCATTACCGGCAATAAGATCTTTTCAATATAATTTGATTCACGTACTGGTATGTGAATCACCACTTTTTGTTCCTGTAAATACACACTCGTTTCCTTATATAATACTTCCGCTCTTTTCAGCAATTGTCTATATACGTGCATAGCATCATTTTTTTCTTCGAAGCAAATTTCAATCACTTTTGTCCCCCCTTTTATCCCTGCTCTAAAGGACTGTATCTATACGTTACAAATCCTATAAGAGTCCGTCCCGCGTGAAGTTCACTCTTAGTAGAATTACATTTCCTATCGTTAGAAAATCCACTCAATATGGCTTGCTAATTTTATATATATTAAGGGAGGGAGAAAAAAATGATACAAGCTACTATGAATTTTTTTATTGTATACTTTACTTATTACTAAAGGGAAGTATCTGAATGTTTGAATATAAATTCGTAAAAGTCGAATTTCATTGGGGGCTCACTCGCTCAAAACTAGCTGAAGACTACCAAGAAATTATTCAAGAACATGCTAGAGATGACTGGAGGTTCGTACAGATTGTTGCCCCTACGATTGGCAGTTCTGGACAACCTGAATATTTCGATCTCATATTTGAAAAGAAAATATCACTATAATACAAAAGAGCAAGCTTCTCAGCTTGCTCTTTTACTTATGACGACGGTTTTTCCCACCAATTGGAATTGGTTTCGCTAAATATTTAATTCGTTCCATAATACGTGCTGCCTTCATTTCTTCAGCCTCACCACGTTGTGTATACGTTAAATGATGTTCCAATTGTTTAAAATCAAAATTAGACGTAAAGAACGTCGGTAAGTTTTCTAACATACGGAATTGCAAGATTGCACCAAGCACATCGTCACGCACAAAGCTCGACATCGCTTCTGCCCCGATATCATCTAACATTAAAACTTGTACGCGTTTAACCGCATCAATCTTTTCGCCAATCGAATTATCTTGAATCGAACTTTTAATTTCACGTAAAAATTCCGGGAAGTATACGAGCATCGAACTTATTTTCTTTCGAGCAAGCTCGTTCGCAATTGCTCCTAAAAGGTACGTTTTTCCTACACCAAATTTACCGTACAAATATAAACCTTGTGCTTTTTTACCTGGTTCATATGTACTTAAAAATTCATTCGCTGCGCCAATTGCATCGATACGTGCATTTAAGTCAGAAGGGTCTAAGTTTTCCATAGTTGCCTGTAAAATATCCGTTGGCATATATACACTTTGAACGAGTTTTTCATATTTCTTTCTCTCGTCATATGCTACTTTTCTAACGCAACGATCGTATTGAATATCAATCATCTTCCCTTGAATAACAAGCTTTGGCTCGTATCCTTGCAGCATATTTTTACATGCACCTAAATCCGGACAATCCACGCAACCTACACTTTGTCCAATATATTCATATAACTTCACAAGACTGCGCTCAATCATAGAAGTCGTTACTTCACCTTTATGTTCGTCTATAAATTCTTTTACACGCGGGTGCGCCATTACTTCTGCCTTTAATACTTCATATCTATTTTTAAAATTTTCATTTTCCATTAATTTTGTAAATGAATTTTGAATATGCTCCATTTTCTCACCTCAAAGAGCGTTCATTCTCTTCTATTAATCACGCTTATATTTTTTTAACACTTCTTCTAATCGTTTTCGTTCATCTTCTAGCGTACTTGCATCTTTTTCTACACTTACATCTTTCTTCGCCGTTTCTTTCTCTTGTTCTTTCGGCTCTTCTTCCTTAAGCCAATCTGGCACCATTTCTTTTCGTACCGTTTTCTTCGCCGTACGGCCTTTTTTCTTCGTCTCAGCCCACTCTTGATATTGACGGTTCTCTTCTTTCGCTAACGCCATCGCGTCCGCTACTGTACCGACCTTTTTACGTGCCCAATGCCCAGCAATCTTCTCGACATACGTTTTCGCAAGTTTCATATCTGAGCGTAGCATAACGTAATAAATAAGTACATTCACAACTCCTGGTGTCAATTTTTGATTAATCATGACATCTTCAACGATTTGCAAGTCCGCTTTCGTTGCCTCTGCACCACCAGAAATCTCTTTCAATAGTTGTTTTGGCGAGATTTCCTCTAGCTGCTTTATTAACATCTCCTCTTGTGATGAAGGCTCTTTCTCTTTCATCGTACGTGCAGCATGAGGCTGTACTCTTTCACTTAGTACCGGTAATGCTTGACCATTTTCAAATTGATACCAATCTCGCGCTCCTTTTCTAAGCCTTTCCATATCAATTGTTTGCATCTCTGTCACCGCACCAAGAACGATATTTTGCATCGATAACACATCTACACCATACACGTAAGCAAGTGTTATAACGCAGTCTCTTACTTGATCTGTAATCGCCTTTTTAGGAACAAGAGCGGACAATCCATCTACAAATAAAGAGAAATCAAAGAAATCATTCCAAACTTTCGGAGCGTCTCCCTTCTCGTTACTTGGCATAGTTGTCGTTTTTGGAATACGAAGGTCTTCTTGCGCATGCTCAAGCTGTCCTGGATTAAACGAACCAAACACATCATTGAAAGAGCGCGTAACATTTTCATAAGAAGCAAAATCAAATTCTTCTTCTAAGAAATATTGCTTTACTTGATTATATTTTGTCCGACTCAATCGATTGTATAAAAAGATACTTAAAACAATATCATCAAAAAACTGCTTCGGAGATAAAGGTGGTTGCAACTCATATATGAACATTCGAATATCTTTTTCTTTCTTAATATATACCTTCAAAAGCCCAATTGCCTCTAACTTTACTCGTTCCTCATATATTTCAGGAAGTTGCATTTGCATAGTCACCATAAGGGAATGATGTGTATTCTCTTTTCCAAATACACGATCTTGCTCTAGCTCCCCCCATAGTGTCATGTATAAGCTAAAAGCTCTACTACCTATTAACGGCTGATACAACATCGTCAATACTTTTCGGTCGTAATTATGCAGTAGCCCTTTCGCACTTACTTTATAACGATCAATCGGCAATAGCTCCATCCATGACTGTTTTTCCATTCTTGCTTTTCCTTTCTCTCATCCAATCTATCCTCTACTTCATTCCTTCTATCTTCATTATATAAATTCTTAGTGAAAAAGAGCTATTAGCTTTCGCTTCTAGCTCTCTTATCCTATTACTTACGGTATGTAAAGAGAATAAAATACAACTTCTACTCTCTTTCTTTTTGCAGTATATCTTTTAATTCTTCAATAAATACATTTAAATCTTTAAATTGACGATATACAGAAGCAAAACGTACATAAGCAACATCATCAATATCGCGAAGTTCTTCCATAACAATTTCACCAATCATATCACTTTTCACTTCTGATATACCTAAATTACGCAGTTCACGTTCCACGCTTTGTGTTACTTCTTCTAATTGTCTTAAAGATACTGGTCTTTTTTCACACGCTTTAATTAAACCGCGTAAAATCTTTTCTTTATTAAACTCTTCTCGTGTGCCTTCTTTTTTAACAACGATAAGAGGTGACTCTTCTACCCTTTCAAAGGTCGTAAAGCGACTTAAACAACTTTCACACTCTCTTCTTCTTCGAATAGAGCGCCCCTCGTCTACCGGACGCGAATCTAACACTCTTGTACCATTATGAGAACAGGATGGACAACGCAATTCATTCACTCCTTTACACTATACTCTTTATTTTTCTCTACTCAATTCACCTAAAATATATATACAATATTATATAACTCATTCTAACTCTCTTACCACTTTAAGTTTCAGCGCATCACTTTATCATCTCATACTTAAAAATAAGATGGTATATAGGGCACTACCTCATTTGCAAGAGTCCAATGTATTCAACTAACGAGTACGTTATATTTTTCCTTTTTTATAAACTAAAAAAGAGGTGCATTATACACCTCTTTACATTTTAAATCAATTATGTTCTTTTTTAAAGAGCTTTTGTTTCTCTCTGCTTAATTTCGAAGCTACCAGTGCCTCGAGGAAGCTCGATGCTCTCACGCGTTTTCGCGTTTAAACCTTCTGCAATATATTCTGCAGCAACATTTGGATCAATACGATCCCCACAAGTATAAACATCAATACTTGCGTAACCGTGCTCCGGAAAGCTATGAATTGTTAAATGTGATTCTGAGATAATTACTACTCCACTTACACCTTGTGGTGCAAATTTATGGAAAGCAACCTCACGCACTTCAGCACCAGCTCTTAGTGCTGCATCCACAAATAATTGTTCAATATACGGCATGTCATTAAGCTTGTCGAAATCGCAATCCCAAAGTTCAGCGATCACGTGACGACCCATCGTATCCATAGTATCCATTCTACAGTTCCCCCTTGTAAATTTATTCTAACTGTTCGAATTGAAAACTAATTTGCAATTTGGCTTGCTCCACTACCACGGGGGAAAGTTAGTCCAGAGAGGTCCTAACCCTTTAAGTAGTGACTACGTACCTCAGCTCTTAAGTTTACGAGTGTTAGTATACTTTGTTTATTTTCATTTTGCAACAACAGTTTTTTCGATTTTCTGTCATATTTTCCTCTTTACTTTTCCCTAAAAAAAATAAACGATTCACAAATGCAGTAATCACAACGTTTCGTGGTATGTCCACTTTTTAAAATATACTTATATAATTTTTTTCCTTTTCAGAAAAAAATAAAAAAAGAGGGCAAATATTGCCTTGCCCTCTCCTCCCTTATTCACTTAAATGTGTTGTACATTTTCTTGTTTCGCTAACTCTTCAACAACTAACGTTACAAGATCTACAACACGACGAGAGTAGCCCCACTCGTTATCATACCAAGCAAGTACTTTCACTTTACGATCACCCATTACCATTGTAGATAAACCATCGATAATAGCTGAATGTGTATTTGTATTAAAGTCGATAGATACTAAAGGCTCTTCGCTGAATTCTACAATACCTTTTAACGCACCGTTTGCAACAGTTTTGAATGCATCATTAATAGCTTCAACTGTCACATCGCGTTTTACATCTACTACTAAGTCAACAAGAGACACGTTTGGTGTTGGTACACGAAGTGCCATACCATGAAGTTTTCCGTTTAAGTGCGGAAGAACTTTTGCTAGCGCTTTCGCAGCACCTGTCGTTGTCGGAATGATTGATTGTCCGCAAGCACGTGCTCTTCTTAAATCTTTATGTGGGTTATCAATATTTTTTTGGTCATTTGTATAAGCGTGAACTGTCGTCATTAAACCGTTTTCAATTCCAAACTGCTCATCTAACACCTTCACAACAGGCGCTAAACAGTTTGTTGTACAAGATGCATTTGAAATAACAGTATGTTTTGTAATATCTAATTGGTCTTCGTTCACACCAACTACAATTGTTACATCTTCATTTTTACCAGGCGCTGTTAAAATAACTTTTTTCGCTCCAGCTTCAACGTGAAGAATTGCTTTTTCTTTTGAATTAAATTTACCAGTTGCTTCAATTACAACCTCAACACCTAAATCTGTCCAAGGCAATTCCTTTGGATCGCGGTTGTTTAAAAGGCGAATCATTTTTCCATCAACTAATAAGTGATCTTCAAATGCTTCTACTGTTCCGTCAAACTTGCCATGAACTGTATCATATTTAATTAAGTGTGCTAACGTTTCAGATGGATAGCTTGCATTGATTGCTACAATTTCGAATGCGCTTTCTTTTATTGCTTGACGAAATACCATTCTCCCAATACGTCCAAATCCATTAATTGCCACACGAGTCATAATATGTTATCCCCCTTGAATGCGTTATACTATTTATCTCCAATCCCAATAATAGTATAACACAAAAAGGAGATATGTCACTAAGCATTTTCATTAATTTCACAATTTTTTAGTCAATAATGTTCCACTTCTTTAAAATTACCTGCAATTGTGTTTTCGTTCCCATAATTGTGCCATCATTATTTATCACTTCATCTGCATTTTTCACTTTTTCTTCTAACGGCATTTGAGATTGAATACGAGCTGTTGCTTCTTCTTCTGAAAAGTTATTTCGTTTCATTAAACGTTCTAATTGCGTATGCGGCTTAACCGCTACAACTAAAATGCGGTCAACGAGACTTGTTAATTTGCTTTCAAATAAGAGAGGAATATCTAACACAACCGCTTGCATACCTTCTTTTATGTACATTTCCTTTTTCCTATTCATTTCCTCACGCACTGCAGGATGAACAATTTTATTTAACTGCAATCGTTTTTCTTCATTATAGAAAACGACACTTCCCAGTTTTGGACGATCTAGTTCTCCATCTTCTTGTAACACTTCCGTTCCAAATACTTCTACTATTTTGTTATATGCTGGTTTTCCTTGCTCTACAACTTCTCGTGCAATAATATCTGCATCAATAACCGGTATGCTTAGTTCACGAAACATTTGAGATACTGTACTTTTTCCACTTGCAATGCCTCCTGTTAATCCAATTACTACTGTCATAATAAGCCTCCTCATAATAAAAGGCGCGAAACTAATGTTCCACGCCCATACTTACATTTTCCAAATTCCAATAATGATGAGTAATACTCCAGGCAGGAATGTAAATTTTTGTAACCACTTCATATTCGATAAAACCGTTCCAAGTTTCATTCCAATAAATAAAAACAAAGAACTCATAATTGCAACTAATATCGCCATCATAGCGGGTGCATACCCTAATAAAGATGCACCAATTCCGGCACCAAATGAGTCTACAGAAAGAGCGATACCAAGAAGCAATGCCTCTCCTGCAGAAATGGTGCCTGATTTATCAAAATCTGCTACAGTCGGTTTCCGTAAAATTTGAATCACTAGCCCTAGCGAGGCAATCTCTAATTTCCAGACCTTCTCCTCTTGCTTCGGTTCTTCTTTTTTCTCACTTCGAAAAAATTGATACAATACCCAAATCCCTATTCCAATAAGAACAAGCCCACCGATACGCGTTGCGATAACAGGTGAAAATACTTTCGCGATCATATGTCCAATTCCCATTGAAACAAGCATAACAGCCGCTGAACACATTCCGATAATTATAATTGATCTTAGTGGAATTCTTACGCTTCTTAAACCATATGTTAGCCCTACACTACAGCTATCTAAGCTTAATGTAAAAGCTAATAAAATAAGAGATAAATAAAGGTACATCGGTAAGCTCCTCCCTTATACATAGCTCTGCTGTATGTATATGACAAATGCCTATCCGATGTTATCTCTTTTCTATATTCTTGGCTGACAAATTGGGCAGTAATGCGTTCCTCTTCCGCCAACAACTGTTTTTTCTAATATCGTACCGCAAGTTACACACGGTTCTCCTTTTTTTCCGTATACATTTAGGAGTTCTTGGAACGAACCAATTTGCCCTTGTGAGTTGATATACGTTCGAATTGTACTTCCGCCACGCTTCACTGCTTCTCCTAGCGTTGTAACGGTAGCCTCATAAATTCGCTCAATTTCTTCTTTTGTCAAAGACGACGCTTCTCGTTCCGGATGAATTTGAGAACGGAATAAAACTTCATCCACATATATATTTCCAAGCCCTACTAAAAGACGCTGGTCCAATAGCACAACTTTTATTTTACGATTTGTCTTTTGCAATCTTTCTTGTAAATACTGTGGTGTCAATTCAGCATCAAACGGCTCCGGACCTAAGTCAGCAAGAGGCATTTGGTTCATCTCTTCACCTTTCTTAAAGAGATGCATCGTACCAAACTTTCTCACATCTTTATAATGTAATTCAGTTCCATCTGTAAATAAGAAACGGACGTGCGTATGTTTATCAATCGGCTCATCCTCTTGATGTAGTAAAAACTTACCTTCCATACGCAAATGTGAAACAATAACATAATTTGTTACATATAGAAGCAAAAATTTTCCTCTTCGCTTTATATTTTCAATCTTCTCGCCTTTTAGCATTTCTTTAAAGATTTCTGCATCATCCGGTCGTTTCACTATTTTTGGATAAGTAACAATAACATCTTCAATCGTTTTTCCTGTTACAAGATTTTCAAGTGTCCGTCTGACGTTTTCAACCTCTGGTAATTCAGGCATTTCATCACTTCCTTATTTTGCGTCGTACCAAGTTGGACCGTAAGAATAATCAACTTTCAGCGGAACTGCGAGTTCAATTGCATGCTCCATTACTTCAGGTACAAGCTGCTCTAATTTTTCAATTTCTTCTTTTGGTGCTTCAAATATTAATTCATCGTGTACTTGCAGAAGAAGACGCGCTTGTAATCCTTCTTCTTCTAAACGATCTGCCATAATAATCATCGCTTTTTTAATAATATCTGCTGCAGTACCTTGGATTGGTGTATTCATCGCTGTACGCTCAGCGAAGCTACGTAAATTGAAATTACGACTCGTAATTTCTGGAATATAACGGCGACGATTTAATAATGTAGCCACATATCCTTTTTGTTTCGCATCTTTTACGATGTCCTCCATATATTCTTGTACACCAGGGAAACTTTCTAAATACTTTTCAATAAATTCCGCTGCTGCTTTTCTTGTAATCCCTAAGTTTTGTGAAAGACCATAATCACTAATACCATACACAATTCCGAAGTTAACAGCTTTCGCTTGTCGTCTCATATTTGAAGTGACTTCATCTTTTTCAACGCCAAATACATCCATAGCTGTTTTCGTGTGAATATCCATGTCATGCTGGAATGCTTCAACTAGCCCTTTATCATTTGCAATATGAGCTAATACACGCAGTTCGATTTGTGAATAGTCAGCCGCATACATAATCCAACCTTCTTCTGATGGAACAAATGCCTGACGAATCTTTCTTCCTTCTTCTAATCGAATCGGGATATTTTGCAAGTTCGGATCCGTTGAACTTAATCGACCTGTTTGCGTTAACACTTGATTAAAGCGAGTATGAATTTTAGATGAATCTTCATGCACAACTTTCAGTAAACCTTCAATATAAGTTGAATTTAGCTTCCCTAATTGACGATAATGTAAAATGTTTGGAATAATTTCATGGCGATCCATAAGCTTGTCTAATACATCAGCTGACGTAGAATAACCTGTTTTCGTCTTTTTAATAACCGGTAAGTTTAAGTTCTCAAACAGAATTACACCAAGCTGCTTCGGTGAATTAATATTAAATTCTGTTCCCGCAAGCTTATAAATTTCCTGTTCCATTTCCTTTAATCTACCTGCGAGTTCTTCTCCCATATTACGAAGACGCTCCGTATCAACTTTTACACCTTTTACTTCCATATCAGCTAATACACGCGCAAGTGGCAATTCTAACTCTGTAAACAGTTCATATTGCTCATTCTTCTTTAACTCTTCAACGAATGTTTGCTTTACATCATATAATACATGCACTTTACGAGCCACATGCTCCGCTACTACTTCTAACTCTGGAACAGCACGCTTCGCACCTTTTCCGTAAACTTCTTCATCTGATTTCACAGCATGCGTTTCTTTCATTTTCGCTACAGTACGGAAATCTTTATCTGTATCAGCCGGGTCAAGTAAATAAGCAGCGATTAATAGATCAAAGTCAATCCCTTGCATATCTATCCCATTCCATTTCAGTGCAACGATTGCTCGCTTCGCATCAAATGTATGCTTTCTCATTTCTCCATTTGCAAGCCATGCTTTAAATGCATCCGATGCAAGAGCAATATCCTTCTGAATAAAGTAGCAACCATTTTCATTTTGAATACCAAAGCCTTGAATGTCCGCCTTATGATAATTATCTTCTTGCACTTCTACGATAAGCGCACTATCTTGCTGAAGCATTTCTTCTGTAACTTCTTCCACAATATCAAATGTAATATCATCTAATTCAGCTGGAGCTGTTTCTTCTGGCGTAACGCCTAATTTATTTAAAAGAGATGTAAATCCTAAACTCTCGAACATTGGAATCACATCACTTGCTTCATATCCTTTATACGCCATATCATCCACATGAACTGTAATCGGTGCATCTGTAATAATAGTCGCAAGATCTTTACTCATAAGAGCTTGTTCTTTATTTTCTTCTAGTTTTTCTTTTAATTTCTTCCCGCTTACTTGATCTAGATTTTCATACACTTCTTCAACCGTTCCAAACTGTGTTAACAATTTAATCGCCGTTTTTTCACCAACTCCTGGTACACCCGGAATATTATCTGATTGGTCTCCCATTAAACCTTTCATATCGATAATTTGCTTTGGTGATAAGCTATATTTTTCAAATAAAGCTTCTTTCGTATATTCATCTACTTCCGTAATCCCTTTTCGCGGAATACATACAAGCGTGTTATCAGAAACAAGTTGAAGTAAATCTTTATCTCCTGAAATAACTTTTACACTTGCTCCTTGTTCACTCGCTTCTTTTGCTAGCGTTCCCATAATATCATCCGCTTCATAATTTTCTAATTCATAACGCGGTACGTTGAATGCATCCAGCATCTCACGAATAAACGGGAACTGCTCTGATAATTCAGGTGGAGTCTTTTGACGTCCTCCTTTATACTCACTATACGTTTTATGACGGAAGGTTGTTTTGCCTGCATCAAACGCCACTAACATATGAGTTGGCTTTTCTTCCTCTAATATTCTGATTAACATCATTGTAAAACCGTAAATTGCGTTCGTATGTATACCTTTGTCGTTATTTAAAAGCGGTAGTGCAAAGAAAGCACGATACGCGATATTATTACCATCTACTAATACGACCTTTTTTTCCAAAATTGAAACCTCCCCATACAAATTTGAAATGATTTTTTTCCCAGAAAAAAACCGTTCCTTTCCTCTCTCTATATTAACATGACTAATAGAGAGAAGAAAAATAACGGTTATTTTCTTTCATATATAAAACAGACTTATATTGGCATAAAGGGAAGTGACGAGAACAGCTTAACTATTCTCGTCCAAAATTACTCCTTGGATGAAGGGGTTTTCATGTATTATATTAACAGAGCTTTATTAATATTTAATTAAGCCATTGTTAATATATTGTAAACATCCTTCATCCTATTTTTCAGTTGCTGATTTTGGTAAAACAACTGTAAATGTTGTCCCTTCCCCAACTTCACTATCCACTGTAATTGTACCGTGATGCGCCTCTACTAAATGCTTTACAATTGATAATCCGAGGCCTGTACCACCAGTATTTCTACTTCTCGCTTTATCCACTCGGTAAAAGCGTTCAAAAATACGCGGAATTTCCTCTTTACTAATACCAATTCCAGTATCCGATACTTTTATATAAGCATTATACTTATCTTCCGCTAACTCTACTGAAACAACGCCTCCAGCCGGTGTATATACGATCGCGTTATTTATTAAATTAATAAAGATTTGTTTCAAACGACTTGGATCTCCAATAACAGAAGCACGTTTTAATACATTCACTTGTAAAGAGATTTCTTTTTCTCCTGCTTTATTATCAAGCACCATATGAATATCTTCAAGCAGCCCCTTCATGTCAACGGTTCCCATATTTAATTTAAATCCTTGTTGTTCGATCTTTGACAAATCTAATAAATCTTCAATTAATCCTTGCATGCGCTCACTTTCTTTTAAAATAATGTGCAAGAAATGTTCGCAGAATTTTTTATTATCCATCGCTCCGTCTAAGAGTGTTTCTGAAAAACCTTTAATAGAAGTAATCGGTGTCTTTAATTCATGAGAAACATTCGCTAAAAAGTCTTTTCTCATTTGTTCTAATTTCTTTAACTCTGTTATGTCATGGAATACGAGAACAATCCCTTTCCATTCATGGTTTGTCCCGATAATCGGCGCTCCATATACTTCGAAATGCTTCCGCTCAATTCCAAGTGGCAATAACATTTGTTTACGCACTTTCACTTCTGTCATAAAGATTTCTTCTACAAGCTCAATAATTTCTGTATGATGAAACGATTCATAATATAAGCGATCTAAATATTCTTCATCTGTTACGTGGAAAGTTTCCTTATAAGAGCGGTTTACAAGGTTTATATACCCGCGGCTATCAATTAAAATCATTCCGCTTCCCATATTTTCAATTAACGTATGCAGACGATCTTGCTGCATTTCTTGTTCAAGTGTCATCTCTTGTAAGTTACGAGCTAAAATATTAATCGCTTTACTCAGCATTCCTGTTTCATCCGAATGACTTTCGTATGCACGTGCTTTATAATTACCCTTTGCCAATTCAATTGCAACTTTTGTAACCGATTCAATCGGCCTAATATATTGCCCTGTAATTTTCATACCTAAAAATACAACTACGAGACAAGCAATAACAAATCCGATAATTAATAATCCCCACGTTTTTTGATGTACGTCTCTTAAAGGATCGATTGTACTTTTCACCAAAACGTATCCTTGTTTTCCTTCTACATCTTGAACGAACACCGCATGATAAAATTCATTCTTTCGATCTGTCTCTTTCGTAATCACTTTACTTCGTTGTTTTGCCACTTCCGAAGAAAGTTCTTTAATCGTTTCTGGACTAAATGCCAATTCTTGTCCTTTTCTATATTGAACTTTCTTTTTTTCATCCACAAATACGATAGAAGCTGGTATTTTTTCTTCTAACTTTTCAAATACGTATGGATTTTTTAAGACATTATCAAAACCTTGCTCTTCTGCTAACGCCGCAACATACTCTGTCTCTTTTACCATTCTCTCTTTAGCATGATCTATATAGTAGTTTTCAAACACAGTTTCTAGCAATAAACCTAGTCCAACTAAAATAAATACAATAAGAGAAACAAATGTAAAAAGAAGCCTGGAACGAAATTTATTCATTCCCTTTTGGCTCCTCTAATTTATATCCTAAACCACGTATCGTTTTAATGTACGTCGGTTTTTTCGTATTTTGTTCAATTTTATCGCGCAAATGGCTAATATGAACATCAACAATTCGCGTATCACCAGCAAAATCATAATTCCATACAGCACTTAATAATTGATCACGCGTCAACACGCGACTTTTATTTTTCGCAAGATACACAAGTAGTTCAAATTCTTTTGGTGTTAATTCAAGCTTTCTTCCTTGGAAATAAGCCTCATAAAACTCCGGTAAAATTTTAAGTTCTGCAATTGTGATGCTATCTTCATCTGGCGCTTCTGCAACTTGTTCTTCTTGTTGTAATTTCGTGCGGCGCAAAATCGCCTTCACACGAGCAACAACTTCCCTTGGACTAAATGGCTTCGTCATATAATCATCTGCCCCAAGTTCAAGGCCTAGCACCTTATCAAACTCATCATCTTTTGCCGTTAACATTAAAATCGGCGTCATAACGCGCTGCAATCGTAATTCTTTACACACTTCCATACCATCCATTTTCGGAAGCATTAAATCTAATATAATTAAATCTGGGCGTTCTGTTGTCGCTTTTTGAAGCGCTATTTCTCCATCCATCGCTGTTATAACTTCAAACCCAGCTTGTTGTAAATTAAATTCGATTAAAGTTAAGATAAATTCCTCATCATCAACTACTAAAATACGATTGTTCATTCTTTTCCTCCAAGTTATAGACTTGAAACCTTCTTCATCCTAGTATTTTCCCCGTTATTCTCATCATACTAGAAAACAAGGTCCCTCTCAATATAATTGTCTATTCATGGAGATCGTTTGTGTAGAATTGAGAAAATAGAAGTAATTACGATTCACCTGCAACTACACAGGATTTTGCCAAACTTTATAGATTACTCTCTCTTCTTTAAAGCTCACTTCCGTATGAACTATAAAATCTTGATTTTGTGCTAGGAAAAACGAAAGAGCATACGCAATTTTATAATCCGGTGTTTCATATCCATCAAATACTCTCCCGTGCATTTCATTCGCAACCCCGTCTGCCCACACTTCAGCTTCTCTTACCGTTTCAAAGATAACGGCTTCTCCTTTCCACCTCATCTTAAAGAATCACTCCTTCCATTGACTTAAATTATCAAATTATAATATAGTAAATATTATTAATCCGATAATCCGAATATAAAAATGGGTCTATTATGCGACTATTACTACCTATTTTAACTTTAGTAGTAACATGTTTCCTTACTTTTAACGTACCGAGCTGGGATACGATTAAAACGGGGTGCTCAGAATTTGCTGAAGGGTTCAAAGAAGGATTTTTCAACTAAAAATAGCGCTAGCATCCTTATTCAAGGTATGCTAGCGCTATTCATATTTTCATCTTTTAAAAATTATCTAATGCTTTTTCCATAATGGAAACAGATTTAAAAGGCGGCGTGACTGTTAATGAACCTTTTACAACAGTTTCTCCTTTTTCATCATGAGCAGATACAAGCATATCAATTGTATGTTCCTCCTCAGAAACAGCCACAACTTCAAAGTGGATTTGTAACGTTTCATAATGGTGAACATGCTTCACGAACGTAAGGTCCTTTCTAGTAATATGACTTCCTGGACCCGGTAAATATTTCGTAACTGCCGTTGTAATCATTCCCGTTAGCATAATGCTTGGTACAATCGGCTTTTCATACGGAGTTTGGGATGCGTAATCATGCTGAATATATAATGGATTGGCATCATTCGTTAACCCTAAGTACAATAACAAATCTTTATCCTCAATTTTTTCAGTGATAGATAATTTCTCTCCTACTGTAATTTCATCCATTTTACGACCAATTTGAACTTTTTTCTTTAACATGTTACAACCCCCTCCGATTTTTTCACCTTATTATCCTACTAAAAGCGATACCTTATCCGAAATTTACTATGATGAGGGCAATGTATAGTATAAATCTATAGTTTCATTATAGGATACTACAAATGATAGCGTTTTCATATTATTTCAAAAAAACAATTCGGTAAATAGTAGAAAAAGATTCGGAATCCCGAATCTTTTTTACTACTATTCAATTATTAAACAAGAACTTTCATTACGTTACGTACAGATTCTACAGAGCGATCTAACGCTTCTTTTTCATCTGCAAGAAGTTCTAATTCAATAATTTTTTCAATTCCGTTACCACCTAGAATTACTGGTACCCCTAAGTAAAGGTCACTATAACCATACTCACCTTCAAGGTACGCAATAGCTGGTAATACACGGCGTTGATCTTTTAAGATTGCTTCTGTCATTTCAACTAAAGAAGCTGCTGGTGCGTAATATGCACTACCGTTTCCTAATAAGCCTACAATCTCACCGCCACCTTTACGTGTACGTTCTACGATTGCTTCTAAACGCTCTTTCGGAATTAACGTTTCTAACGGAATACCGCCTGCATAAGAATAACGCACAAGAGGTACCATGTCGTCACCGTGTCCACCAAGAACAAATCCTGTAATGTCTTTCACAGAAAGATTTAATTCTTGTGCGATGAATGTACGGAAACGAGCTGTATCTAATACGCCCGATTGGCCAATTACACGCTCTTTCGGGAATCCTGCTTCTTTAAATACAGAATATGTCATTGCATCAACTGGATTTGTTAACACAACAATAATTGCATTTGGTGAATGTTTTGCAATGTCGCGCGTAATACTTTTCATAATTTTAGAGTTCGTTGCTACTAAGTCATCACGGCTCATACCAGGCTTACGTGCAATACCTGCTGTAATAACGACAACGTCAGAATCAGCAGTATCTGCGTAATCAGATGTTCCAATAATGTTAGCATCAAAACCTTGTACTGGGCTCGCTTCTAACATATCTAACGCTTTCCCTTTTGTTGGATTTTCCAGTTGTGGAATGTCCACTAATACAACATCTGCAAGTTCTTTTTGTGCTAATAAGAATGCCGTTGTTGCTCCTGTAAATCCTGCACCGATGACTGAAACTTTCTTGCGTTTGATTGTCATAATTTACCCCCCGCTTTAATTATGCGTTTTTGATTATCGCTACATCCATGTTTTTAATAAGCTCATTAGCAAACTCAGAACACTTCACTTCTGTTGCGCCTTCCATTAGGCGAGCGAAGTCATATGTTACTACTTTTGATGCAATTGTTTTCTCAACTGAATCTGTTACTAATTTCGCTGCTTCATTCCATCCTAAGTGTTCTAATAATAATACACCTGAAAGAAGAACTGAAGATGGGTTTACTTTATCTAAACCTGCATATTTTGGAGCTGTACCGTGTGTAGCTTCAAAGATAGCATGTCCAGTCACATAGTTAATGTTTGCACCAGGTGCAATACCAATTCCACCTACTTGTGCAGCAAGTGCATCAGAGATATAGTCACCATTTAAGTTCATTGTTGCAACAACATCGAACTCACGTGGACGAGTTAAAATTTGTTGTAAGAAGATGTCTGCAATAGAATCCTTTACGATGATTTTTCCAGCCACTTCAGCGTCTGCCATCGCTTTATTTGCTGCATCTTTACCATCTTTTTCAACAATGCGATCATATTCAGCCCAAGTAAATACTTTGTCGCCGAATTCTTGTTCCGCTACTTCGTAACCCCAGTTTTTGAAAGCACCTTCTGTAAATTTCATAATGTTTCCTTTATGAACTAATGTAACAGAAGAGCGTTTTTCATTAATTGCATATTGAATTGCAGCACGAACAAGACGCTTTGTCCCTTCTTCTGAGATTGGTTTAATACCAATACCAGATGTTTCTGGGAAGCGGATTTTATTAACACCCATTGCTTCTTTTAAGAAAGCAAGAACTTTTTCTGCTTCTGGAGATCCTTGTGCATATTCAATTCCAGCATAAATGTCTTCTGTATTTTCACGGAAAATAACCATATCAGTATCTTCCGGACGTTTTACAGGTGAAGGAACACCTTCAAAATAACGAACTGGACGTAGACATACATATAGATCTAATTCTTGACGAAGTGCTACGTTTAGAGAACGAATACCACCGCCAACTGGAGTTGTAAGTGGACCTTTAATTGCGATTAAATATTCGCGAATTAAATTTAAAGTTTCTTCTGGTAACCACTCGCCTGTTTGGTTGAATGCTTTTTCCCCTGCAAGCACTTCTTTCCAAACGATTTTCTTCTCACCATCATAAGCTTTTTCAACTGCTGCTTCTATTACGCGAGATGCAGCTGCCCAAATATCAGGACCAATTCCATCTCCTTCAATAAATGGAATAATCGGATTGTTTGGTACATTCATAACACCATTAGTTACAGTAATTTTTTCACCTGTCGTCAATGTGATAACCCCCATGTTTGAAATTTCATATGTATGAAACTGAGGGAATAACCCCTCAGTTCAAACCGTTAGTCAAATTAAAATATTCTAATCATTACATCTTTCCGAAAAAATCAGACTTTTGAAAGCGTATTTTCACTATCGAAATAGTGTTTTTCGCTTATCTTTGTGCGATTGGAACATACACTTGATGCGTTGGTCCATTATAATCAGCACGCGGACGGATTAAACGGTTGTTTTCATATTGTTCTAGAATATGAGCTAACCAGCCTGACATACGGCTAATTGCAAAAATAGGTGTAAATAAGTCATGGTCAATTCCTAAACAATGGTATACAGAAGCTGAATAGAAATCGACATTTGGTGGAAGACCTTTTTCTTTTGTTACAATGTCTTCAATTTTGATAGACATATTATACCATTTGTCTTCTCCTAAAAGCACGCATAATCTCTTAGACATTTCACGTAAGTGTTTTGCACGCGGATCACCTTGCTCATACACACGGTGGCCAAAGCCCATGATTTTTACTTTATTTTGAAGAGCATTATGAATATATGACTCTACATTTTCTTCTTCGCCAATTTCAGTTAACATCTTCATTACATTTTCATTTGCCCCACCGTGAAGAGGACCTTTTAATGCACCGATTGCTGCTGTAATACCAGAATATACATCTGACAGTGTAGCTACGCAAACACGTGCAGTAAATGTAGAAGCGTTTAACTCATGATCTGCATGAAGTACAAGTGCCTTATCAAAAGCTTCAATTTCAACTTCATTTGGCTCGCGATCATTTAACATGTACAAGAAGTTTGCAGCTAATGATAAATCTTTTCTTGGCTCAACAATATCTAAACCTTTACGGATTCTCGCGTAAGCAGCAACTAAAGTTCCCACTTGAGCCTGTAATTTAACCGCTTTCAAATAATTGGACTTTTCATCCATAATTTCAGCGCTCTCATCGTATAATGATAGCATGGAAATTGCAGTTCGTAAAACAGACATCGGATGTGCAATTTTTAAATCTACTTGTTTCAAATATGTTAAAATCTCACCTGGAACTTTATAGTATTCAGATACAATTTCATTAAATTCCGCTAGTTCTTTTTCATTAGGAAGCTTGCGGTGCCATAATAAGTACACTACTTCTTCAAACGTAGCATTCTCAGCTAAATCATCAATATTATACCCAACATAAGTTAATGTATCATCAATAATAGAGCTCACAGATGATGTTGTTGCTACTACCCCTTCTAAACCTCGAATAACAGTCATGACATTCTCTCCTTTTCCTGAAAATTCTCCCAACCTTGCTCCTTATATCTATTTGCTCCCCTTATGAATTATGAACGCCCGTTCACTCTTTAGGCAAGCAAAATGCACGATCATGCAAATTTGTTGCGATGTTCCCCTCTTATTGTCCATTGTTTACATGGAAAGCATGAGCGTGAATGTCTCCCCGAATCCTCACGCTCAAAACAACAAGTTAGTGAGGAAAATACATTCCGAAGAGTTTTATGATAAAAACAACATAAAACAATATCATTATAAAATTGTTTTATGTTGTTTTTATTTTATCTGGTGTAAAGTCTCTGCTGTTATGTAACTTTTCAAAGTTTCTAATCCTATTATAAACAATTATCTGACTTTTGTGAACAGAAAGAATTCAAAAATTTTATATTACTATAAAATTCCTTATTTAAACATCTGTATAATACTCATAACCGCATAGGCAATTCCAGCCCCAATTAACGGACCAACAGCAACCCCATTAAATAACGCAACCGCTATAATTGTCCCAAAAACAAGCGCAGTTGTAATATGAGGATCCGTTGTCAACAATTGTACGCCGCCTTTCGCTAACAAAGCGACCGCTACACCTGAAGCTAAAGCAATCCACGCATAATACGATTTCGCCGCTTCTCCAAGTTGTTTAAAACCTATTTCCCCCGTCGCAATCGGTACGAGCACCGCTATTGTAATGACCGTTACACCTAGGTTAATTCCTTTCGTTTGTAAATAAGGAAAGACCTTATCTCCTAAAAACGTAAACTTCAATAGAAATAACACACCAATAGCTACAGTAAGCGATTGGTTTTTAGCAATAAGTCCTATAATAAGTAGTATGAATAAAAATAACGTTGACTGACTAATCATGTTTGCACTTCCTTTCTGAAAATAATGAACTCATTTCCAAACAAAAATACCTTTAAACCTATCGTTATACATGCTATATCGATGCCTATTCAACATGAATCACTTCATTTTTTATGTATTTTAAAATGATAAATTGAGACTTTCACCATAAAAATTTAAGCATGTATACATTTTAAAAAACAGGCGTCTCTTCTTTCTTTTCTAATTAGAAACAGGTAAAATAAAAAGAAGAGAAAATGAAGTTTTTACCATATAGTAGAAGCATCAACACCAAGCTTTCACAGTCACTCACATACTGAAAAAGCAGGAAAAATCCATCATTCCACTATAACATAAAGTGAAACTTTAATCAGTGGGGCACACTCGTTATAAGTTGAACGAATTAGGATAATCCAAATTGGAATGGGAGGTATACATCTTTGAACCGAAACTTACTATATATGATATTGCGACTCATATTTGTCATTGTAGCAACGGTAGCTGGGTTCTATGTATTACTATACATGTCAGGGCTTATCTATCCTTTTATTATCGCTTTTGCATTTGCTTATTTGATTAATCCTGTCGTCAATTTCCTTAATCAAAAACTACAATTTCCTCGCGCACTAGCAGTACTCGTTAGCTTAATTCTCGTATTTGGAGCTATCGTTGGACTTGTTACATATCTTGTGACTGAAGCAATATCTGCCACAACATACTTACTACAACTTGTTACAGTAAAGTTTCCAGATATCGTTACATTCGCCCAGCAATTTGCACTTAATCATATTATGCCTCTCTACGATGATTTAATCTCTAAATTTAATCATCTTGGAGAACCACAGCGCTATACAATTACACAAAACATTCAAAACTTAGGAACAGAGGCAACAACACAAATGAAAGAACTTTTAACCGCCATTATAAGCGGGTTAACGAATTTCATTAGTGCACTGCCAACAACTTTAACTGTCCTTGTATTCATTTTATTAGCCACTTTCTTCATTAGTTACGATTGGCACCGTCTTGCTCAAAAAGCAAGAAAATTACTACCAAATCGTGTACATGGCTACGGAAAAACTATTTTTGTCGACTTAAAAAAAGCTTTATTCGGTTTTGTGAAAGCACAACTTACACTCGTATCTATGACAACCGTTATTGTACTGATCGGACTTTTAATATTACGCGTACCATACGCCATTACTATTGCGATTATTACAGGAGTTGTAGATTTACTACCATATTTAGGAACAGGCGCAGTCTTCGTTCCATGGGTTATATACGTATTTTTCACTGGCGATACCGCATTCGCCATTGGTCTTCTCATTTTATACATCGTCGTGATTGTCCAAAGACAAATTATGGAACCGAAAGTACTTTCATCTAACATCGGTCTCGATCCATTAGCAACACTCGTCGCTCTATTTGTCGGCTTTAAACTTTTTGGCTTTTTAGGATTAATCATCGGTCCAGTCACCTTAGTACTACTTAATACATTACACAAAGCTAATGTCTTCCATGACTTGTGGAAATATATTAAAGGTTCACCTTCAAAATAACAGTTTCTAATTCATACAAAAAATTAAGCTATAATCAGTGGGAAATTCCCACTGATTATTCCTTTTACCTATTTTTCACACTACTCACACGCAACAAGAGCATTACCCAGAAACAGGATAATCCTCTTGTTTTTTTGCATAAAAAAACACATATTCTAGTTAAAAATACATTTTTATTCTATTTTATCTATAATTATTACTTACATTTATTACTTTTTATGTAAATGAATAAATATACAAAACGGCATAAAATAAGGCTTCAACTAACAATCACCACCTTTTATATGAATTCTTTACACCAATCGCTCCTTTATATACAAAAGCAAAACTTTAATTTGACTGCATTTCACACCATCTTATTCATCCAAATTAATAGCACTAAAAAATCACACGTTTAATCGAAGCACAACAAGAGTTCAAACGAAAATTATATAGCAAATATAATAAGCGGACGTTTTGTTCATCCCCCCCACATCAAACACTTACGAGCATCCCAGCTTTGAGATAGAAATTCCACACCCCCAAATAACGCGGTAAAGCAAAGCTTCAATCAGAAAGTTCCTCCCCTCTTACAAGACAAAAAAATAGCACTTAGATCGTTATAATCTAAGCGCTACTTCTGAATGATAATAGTAGAGTTCTTTCTAAACTTCCATTCCATCCACTTCATAACAAGCGGCTTCAATAAAGCTCTCGTAATAGGGATTACGCAGATAAACCCTAGCACATCTGTCACATAACCAGGAAGCACTAAGAGAATACCTCCTACAAATACAAAAATACCATCTAATACTGCCTCACCTGGCATTTCCCCTCTATTCAACTTAGATTGAATCTCTCCAAGCACTTTAAATCCTTGTCTTTTCGCCAAATACACACCTACTACACCTGTAAATACAATCATAGCGAACGTAGACCATAAACCTATTACATGACTTGATCCGATTAAGACCGTAATCTCAATCGCCGGTATTAAAATAAACAAGAATAGTAACCACTTCATAGTTCTACACCTCTCTCACAACTCACTTTTAACACCCTCACAACGCCTATATGCATCATACGAAATATAATACCCTTTCATATTAAAACCCATAACAAACAGCTTTTAAAAGCAATTCTAGGCGTTTTAAGCTAATTCTATCTCGTTTTTGTGTAAAAAAAAAGAGAAGGACTCCGATCCTTCTCTCCGTATTACTTATAGCACTTCCGCATGTCCATTATAAACAATTCCGCGTGCTGCATCAACTGTTACTTCTTGGCCATTTTTTAAAGTTGCTGTTACGCCGTTTACACCAACGATAACAGGAATACCGATTGATACGCCCACAACAGCAGCATGGCTTGTTAAGCCACCTTCTTCTACAACTAAAGCAGCAGCTTTTTCGATTGCAGGAATCATATCTTTATCAGTGCTTGTTGTAACAAGAATATCACCTTCGTTTACGTTCGCTACAGCTTCAGCAGCTGTTTTTGCTACAACTACTTTACCTTTTGCAGCTTTACGACCGATTCCTTGTCCTTTAGCAACTTCTTCACCAACAACGTGGATTTTCATTAAGTTTGTTGTACCAGTTTCAGCAACTGGAACACCAGCAGTAATTACTACAGTATCTCCAAGGCCGATTAGACTTGCATCCATACCTGTTTGAATTGCTGTATCTAACATTTCGTCAGTTGAAGCTGCGCGCTTCTCAGCCATAAATGCTTGTACACCCCAAACAAGTGCAAGACGACGTCCTACTTGCTCGTCAGATGTTACAGCTACGATTGGAGATTTTGGACGGTATTTAGAGATCATTTTTGCAGTATGTCCACTTTCTGTTGGAGCTACGATTGCAGCTACATCAAGAGCAAGTGCTGTATGCGCAACAGATTGGCTAATTGCATCTGTAATTGTTGGAGTGAACTCTTTAATACGTTTTTTGAACATATCTTCGTATTGTAATGATTTTTCAACACGTACTGCAATGTTAGCCATCATTGTTACTGCTTCTACCGGATATTGACCAGCAGCTGTTTCACCTGAAAGCATGATTGCATCTGTACCATCGAAGATTGCGTTAGCTACGTCACTTGCTTCCGCACGAGTTGGACGTGGGTTACGTTGCATAGAGTCTAACATTTGTGTCGCAGTAATAACTGGTTTACCTAACACGTTACATTTTTTGATTAGACGTTTTTGTACTAATGGTACTTCTTCTGGTGGAATTTCTACACCCATATCACCACGAGCTACCATTAAACCGTCAGAAACTTCTAAGATTGAATCGATGTTGTCGATACCTTCTTGGTTTTCGATTTTCGGTACGATTTGGATGTATTGAGCGCCATGCTCTTCTAATAATTCACGGATTTCTAATACGTCAGACGCTTTACGTACGAATGAAGCTGCGATGAAATCAACTTTTTGCTCGATACCGAAGATGATATCTTTTACGTCTTTTTCAGTGATACCAGGAAGCTTAATGCTTACGTTTGGTACGTTAACACCTTTTTTATTTTTTACAGTTCCGCTGTTAAGAACTTTTGTACGGATGTTTCCATCAGCTTTTTCGATTACTTCTAGTTCGATAAGACCGTCATCGATTAGAATGCGAGAACCTGGGTCTACATCGTCATAAAGACCAGCATAAGATACAGAGAACTTCTCTGCAGTACCTAATACTTGCTCAGTAGAAAGAACTACTTCTGCACCTGTTACAAGCTCAGCTTGTCCGTCTACGAAGTCGTGAGTACGGATTTCTGGACCTTTTGTATCAAGTAAGATACCAACTGTTTTACCAGTTTTCTTTGAAGCTTCACGAATGTTTTTAATACGAGCTCCGTGCTCTTCATGGCTACCATGAGAGAAGTTTAAACGAGCAACGTTCATACCTGCTTCAATTAATTGCTCTAATTTTTCAATACTTTCACTAGCAGGACCTATTGTACATACAATTTTAGTTTTACGCATATTGCACCTCCGAAAATTATGAAACCGTTCCCAAATATCCGACATTACGCCGATTAGATGGATAATTCTTTAGATAATTGATACATATCTTTATCGATTGTATGCTTTTGAGCTAACGCTTCGATAATATCATGATCAACAAGTTTGTTATCTTGAATACCTACACAACGTCCACCTCTACCAGCAATTAATAATTCAACTGCTCTTGCGCCAAGACGACTTGCTAATACACGGTCTTGTGCACTTGGTGATCCGCCACGTTGTACGTGACCTAATACAGTTACACGAGTATCAAAGTTTGTTGCTTCTTCAATGTGCTTACCGATGTCAATTGCACTTCCAACACCTTCAGCTACAACGATAATACTGTGTTTTTTACCACGTTCACTACCGCGCTTCAGACGAGCGATAACATCATCCATGTCATACTCTTCTTCTGGAATTAAGATTGTTTCTGCACCATCAGCTAAACCAGCCCATAATGCGATATCACCAGCGTGACGTCCCATTACTTCGATAACATATGTACGTTCATGAGATGTAGCTGTGTCACGGATTTTATCAATTGCATCAATAACAGTGTTTAAAGCTGTATCGAAACCAATTGTGAAGTCTGTTCCAGGGATATCATTGTCGATTGTACCTGGTACACCAACACATGGGAATCCTTGTTCAGTTAATTTTTTAGCGCCTTGGTAAGAACCATCTCCACCAATAACAACAAGTCCTTCGATACCATGTTTCTTTAATTGCTCGATACCTTTTAGTCGTACTTCTGGGTCTTTAAACTCAGGACATCTTGCTGTATATAATTTCGTACCACCGCGGTGGATAATATCGCCAACAGAACCAAGTTCTAATTTTTCAATGTGACCAGAAATTAATCCAGCGTATCCATGGTAAATACCATATACTTCAATATCATGGAAAATCGCTTTACGAACAACTGCACGAATGGCAGCATTCATACCAGGTGAATCTCCACCACTTGTTAATACACCAATACGTTTCATTTGTACTCACCTCATAAAGATTATTTGCCTTATAATAAAATAACACGAAAAAATATAAAAACACAATGGAGAAGATGTGTCTTTTCATAATAAAAACGTGCATTCGCGAAGAGGAACGCACGCTTTTCTTATTTTATCCCAATGGAAGCGTTTGAAAACGAAACTTGCCCAATTTTCATATATTTTTCATAACGTTTTTCGATTAATTCATCTTTCGAAATTCCGTTTAATTGTTCAAAAGTTTTTCTAATCATTAAGTCTATATTTTCTGACTGTTTTAAAAGATTACGGTGAGCTCCACCTTTTGCCTCTGGAATAATTTCATCAATTACACCTAATTCTTTCAAATCTGCTGCTGTAATTTTCATTGCTTCTGCAGCTTCCTTTGCTTTTCCTGCATCTTTCCAAAGAATTGCCGCTGCACCCTCTGGTGTAATAACAGAATAAGTGGAATTTTCTAGCATATGAATGTAATCTCCTACTCCAAGACCTAGCGCACCACCACTACCGCCTTCACCGATAACGATACAAATAACTGGTACCGTTAAACCTGCCATCTCAAATAGGTTGCGGGCAATAGCTTCACTTTGTCCACGTTCTTCAGCTGCTTTACCAGGATAAGCTCCCTTCGTATCGATGAAACAAATAATAGGACGATTAAACTTTTCCGCTTGTTTCATGAGACGCAGTGCTTTTCGATATCCTTCTGGATGAGGCATTCCAAAGTTACGGCGAATATTTTCTTTCGTATCTTTTCCGCGCTGATGCCCAATTACAGTTACAGGCATCCCTTTATATTTCGCAATGCCGCCGACAATCGCTGCATCATCGCCAAATAGACGATCTCCATGACATTCGAAAAAATCAGTAAATAAGTGCTCAATATAATCGAGCGTTGTCGGTCGTTCTGCATGACGAGCAATTTGAACACGGTCCCATACTTTTAGATTGCCGTATATATCTTCCTCTAAATTTTCTAGCTTTTCTTCCAAAATACGAATCTCCTCACTGAAGTCCATCTGGCTGTTTTTCGTATAGTCTTTCAGTTCACGAATCTTATTTCTTAGCTCAACAACTGGTTTTTCAAATTCTAGCTCTGCCATACAGCCAATTCCCCTCCTTGATGAACTTCTAAAATCTTGCGAAGCGATTCTCTCATATCATCACGATGCACCACCGCATCTAATTGACCATGATCTAGTAAGAATTCTGCCGTTTGGAAATCTTCCGGTAGTTTCTCACGCACCGTTTGTTCAATTACACGTCTACCAGCAAATCCGATAAGTGCACCTGGTTCTGCAAGATTATAATCACCAAGTGAAGCGAAACTCGCTGAAACCCCGCCCGTCGTTGGGTGAGTCATAACAGAAATAAATAACCCTCCTGCATTACTATGCTTTTTCAAAGCTACGCTTGTTTTTGCCATTTGCATTAAACTTAATATCCCTTCTTGCATACGGGCACCACCCGAAGCAGTAAAGATAATAAATGGAACTTGTAAGTCGTACGCCTTTTCAACCGCACGGGCGATTTTTTCTCCTACTACAGAGCCCATGCTCCCCATTCGAAAACGAGAATCCATTACTGCAACAACAACAAGCATGTCATCAATTGTTCCTTCACCAGTTACAACCGCTTCGTTCAATTCAGTCTTCTTACGATCGCTCTCTAGTTTCTCTTCATAACCTGGAAACTCGAGTGGATTTAATGAAACCATTTCTTTGTCATACTCACGGAATGACCCTTCGTCCAATATACTATCAAGACGTTCCCATGCATTCATAGGATGATGATATCCACAATTCACACATACTTTTAAATTTTTTAGAAGTTCTTTCGTATACATGATTTTTTTACATTCCGGACATTTTGTCATAACGCCATCTGGCACATCTTTTCGTACTTGTTCTGAAGGTATTGCAGCGTACTTTTTCTTTTTCACGAATAAATCTCTTAGCACAATTTGACCCCCTTCGTTGAGAGCTAAGGTTAGCGTAAGAAGAAAATGGGGCTAACACCAAAGTTTGATGTTAGCCTTATCTTCTCAATCTGTCTAATAACCTCACTCTTTACGTTTAACTTTAACCGCTACGCGGTAGAATGTTTGTCATAACGTGTCATGGTCATTTCGACAAATTTTATACATTACGAGTGAAACTGTATATTCTCTACTAATTCATCGTAAATTTTTAGTGCATCATTTTCTTGTTTTTCTTCCAAAGTAGCATAAAGCTTTCTATACATATCGATAGAATCTCTTGAAACTTTACAAGAAAGAGTTGCTACGTAATCATTTACGATCATCCAAATGCGATATAGTAAATAATTATCGACTTGTTCAATAAGTGTTTTAAAGAACGTTTGATGAAGCGTTGGGATTGAGCTTTCATTTTCTTCAAGTACTTGGTGTAATCTACTTAGTACTTTAGAAAACGTTTCTTTCGGTAAATTACATACAATTCGAATCATATCTTTCTCAAGCAATCGTTTTGTTTGTAATAAATCACGAATTGTTTTCTCATCTTGCAGTAAGAACGGAGCAATTAATTGTACAAGACCGTTATCATAAAAGTTTCGAATAAACGTCCCTTCACCACGTCTCGTTTCAATCAATCCTACCAGTTCTAAAGCACGCAATGCTTCTCTTACAGAGGAACGTCCTACGTTTAAGCGTGAACTTAACTCGCGCTCAGACGGCAAACGATCCCCCGCTACCAATCCATCCTCTTCCATAATGGAACGGATTTTTTTTACAATTTCGAGATATACTTTTGTATTTGATGATGTCAATGGAAATTCCTCGCTTATTCTTTACCAATCAGCGCTAATTGTTTTGTTTTTTCAGCGATCTCATTTGGATCTACTTGACGGCGAGCTACTCCTGTCTCCATTGCTGCTTTTGCAACGTAAGCCGCTACCTGAGGCGCTACACGCGCGTCAAATGGCGCTGGAATGATATAGTCTGCATTCAACTCATCTTCTGCTACAAGCTCAGCAATAGCCTGTACAGCTGCCATCTTCATTTCTTCGTTAATTTGTGTCGCATGTACGTCAAGTGCACCGCGGAAAATACCAGGGAACGCCAGTACATTATTTACTTGGTTCGGGAAGTCAGAACGACCTGTTCCAACAACAGCTGCGCCCGCTGCTTTTGCCAATTCTGGCATAATTTCTGGAACTGGATTTGCCATTGCAAAAATAATCGCATTGTCATTCATTGTACGAACCATCTCTTCTGTTAATGCACCTTCTGCAGATACACCAATAAATACGTCCGCACCTTGTACAACATCAGCTAAAGAACCTTCTATACGATTCTTATTTGTATATTTTGCAACTTCATCCTTCACCGGATTCATACCTGTAGGACGACCATCATAGATTGCCCCTTTACGGTCACACATAATAATGTCGCGTACACCATAGCGATATAAAAGTTTAATAATTGCAATACCTGCTGCACCTGCGCCATTTGCGACAACTTTAATGTCAGACATTTTCTTTCCAACTAATTTCAGTGCATTTACAAGACCTGCTACTGTTACGATAGCTGTTCCGTGTTGATCATCATGGAAGATAGGAATATTTGTTTCTTTTTTCAAACGCTCTTCAATAATGAAGCAGTTTGGTGCTGCGATATCTTCTAAGTTAACGCCGCCAAAAGTTGGCTCCATTAATTTTACAGTTTCAACAATTTTATCTACATCGTTTGTATTTAAGGCAATCGGGAATGCATCTACACCAGCAAAGCTCTTGAATAATACAGCTTTACCTTCCATTACTGGAAGAGATGCTTCAGGTCCAATGTTACCAAGACCAAGTACAGCCGTTCCGTCTGTCACAACTGCTACCATATTTCCCTTCATCGTATATTCATATACCTTACTTTTATCGTCATAAATTTCTTTACAAGGTTCTGCAACCCCTGGAGAATATGCAAGACTTAAATCTTTTGCATTTTCTACTTTTACTTTTGATACAGTTTCTAATTTTCCTTGATGCACTTTATGCATGTGAAGTGCTTCTTCACGAAGTGTTGACAAACTATCCACTCTCCTCAAATTATTCTTGCTGATATCAATTTCTCCAAGTGGTCTGACCACGAACACTACTACTATAATAATCGAAGTGTAGGGAAATTGTCCATTATATTTTCACAACTACATTTTCTTCCCCGACAATTTCACGAAGTGCTCCTAAACATTCTTCACTTGGATGAATCGATAAACTCCGAGATAATTGTACCATTTTATGTTCCTTTTCATAATAAATTAGTACTTTCGCAAAACCTGAATAGTCGAACAATATTTTCGTAACCTGATTTAAAAGCTTTTTCTCATACTGAGACGGCAATTTCACGTAAACAGATGCGTCTTTCTTTTCTTCATAAACATCCATTTCCTCTAGCGGATATAGCCCATTTACAATCCATTGCAGCTTATGATTTCTTAGCTCAATCGTACCGTCAACTAAAACAATTGCTCCTTCTTGTAACTTGTCCGAGAAATGTATATACGTTTCCGGGAAGAGGACTGCTTCCATTTCATCATTTTGATCACAGAATGTAATAAATGCCATCTTTTGAAACTTTTTCGTACGAATCACTCTCACACTTGTTATATACACAATAGCTCTTTGTACTTTTTTCTTGTGTCGCATCGCCTGAGCGAGAGATGGAATTTCTAATTCTTTTGCTAACTTTACATACTGCGCTGTCGGATAACTTGATAAATAAAAGCCAAGTGCTTCTTTCTCTTTATTTAGTTGTTCAATAAAAGATAGCTCTTCTCCTTGTACGTATTTTGATTTTGGAACAGCATCTCCTAAATCACGTGCGAGATTCGCGTACTCTAATGCCCCTTTAATACTTTTCCATAAATTCGTTCTCGAAACACCAAAATCATCAAAACATCCCGACCAGACGAAAGCTTCTAAATTGCGCTCCGTTACAAACTTTGACGGCAAACGGAGACAAAATTCAAACAAATCTTCGAACATTTTTTTCTCTCGTTCTTCTAATAATGCCGTCACTGTAGCCATTCCAATATTTCGAATCGAAAGTAAACTGTAACGTATCGCATTCCCCTCTATTTGGAAGTTGTAACCACTTTTTTGAAGAGACGGCGGCAAAACGTGAAAACCTTTCCGCTTCGTTTCTCGTATATACTGTACAATTTTATCTTCATTTCCAATTGCACTTGATAATAGTGCCGTCATAAATTCCAGCGTATAGTTCGCTTTTAAGTAGGCAAGTTGATATCCGATCATACTGTAAGCTACAGCGTGACTTCGGTTAAAACCGTAATTCGCAAATCTTACAATTAAATCGTAAATTTTCTCAGCAGACGTCTCATCGTAACCATTTTGCAAACAACCTTGGACAAAATGCTTACGTTCCTGATCTAAAATATCACGATTCTTTTTACTCACTGCACGGCGCAGTAAATCTGCTTCACCAAGCGAAAACCCTGCTAACTTCGATGCAATTTGCATAATTTGTTCTTGGTATACAATGACGCCGTATGTTCTTTCTAAAATTGGCTTTAAATCCGGATGTAAATATTCAATTTTTCTTTTTCCATGTTTCGATTCAATAAAAGTCGGTATCTGTTCCATCGGTCCCGGTCTGTATAATGAGTTAACAGCTACGATATCTTCAAACTCATTCGGTTTTAACCCGCGAAGTACATTTCGCATACCACCTGACTCAAGCTGGAATACACCTGTTGTATCCCCTCTCCCTAATAATTGGAACGTCTTTTCATCTTGAAGAGGTAAGTTTCTTATATCGATTTCTTTCCCTGTTTTGTTCGCGATAAATTTTACAATATTTTCAAGTAACGTTAAATTACGTAATCCTAAAAAGTCCATCTTAAGCAACCCAAGTTCTTCTAGCGCATCGGCTGGATATTGCGTAACATAAACATCGTTATGTCCTTCTTGAATTGCTACACTGCCTGTTAGCGGTTCTTGACTCATAATAACGCCAGCCGCATGAATAGACGTATGACGTGGTAAACCTTCTACACGTTTTGCGATTTCAAACACACGCTCATGCAGAAGATTCCCTTGTATAAACTCACGAAGTGATTGTGATTCTTCATATGCATCTTTTAACGTTATACCAAGCTTTGATGGGATAAGTTTTGAAAATATATCAATATCTCGCGGCGGAAGCCCCATTACGCGGGCAATGTCTCTAATTGCCGCTTTTGCTGCAAGCGTACCAAACGTTACAATTTGCGCAACACGGAGCTGACCGTATTTATCTTTCACATAGCGAATCATCTCATCACGTCTTACGTCTGGAAAATCAATATCAATATCGGGAAGCGTCACACGTTCAGGATTTAAAAACCTTTCAAATAATAGATCGTATTCAATCGGATCAATATCTGTAATTTCTAATACGTATGAGACGAGTGAACCAGCTGCCGATCCACGACCTGGTCCTGTTAAAATATGATTTTCATGTGCATACTTCATAAAATCCCATACGATGAGGAAATAATCACTAAATCCCATACGAGAAATAACATTTAATTCATGATTTAAACGCTTTATATGCACTTCTTTCGGCGCACCATATCGTTTCCGCAAACCTTCTTCACAAACACGACGCAAGTATATATCACTCGTTTCATTAGACGAAACAGGAAACTTCGGAAGTTGATTTACATGGAACGGTATTTCTACTTGGCAACGCTCTGCAATTTTCATTGTATTTTGGATTGCTTCCGGCGCATGGGAAAATAGTGCTTCCATTTCATCCGATGACTTTAAATAATATTGATCTGTTTTCAGCCTCGGCCTATCTGGATCAGTCATTTTCGTTCCACTTTCAACAGATAGTAAACATTCGTGAACAAGTGCGTCACTTTGATTGATATAGCGCACATCGTTTGTTGCAACGACTGGAATATTAACCCTACTAATAAATTCAGGTAGTTTCTCTTGTAAAAGCAACTCATCTTGAATCGCATGATGCTGCAAACTCATATAAAAATGGCCGAACATATTTTGATATGTGCGAGCTACTTCTTCAGCCTGACTCACATTGTCTTCTAGTAATAATTGCTCAATTTCGCCATCTTTACCTGGTGAAATAGCAATTAATCCTTTCGCATAATGCGCAAGCCACTTCTTAGGAATACCTTCTTTGGATTTTGTCATAATACTGCTAGAAATCTTTAATAAATTTTGGTAGCCTATTTCATTCTCAGCAAGTAATACAAGTGGATAAGACCTTTCTTCTTCTTCACTAAAAATAGAAGCGGTTAATCCAATAACAGGCTGTATACCATGTTTCTTACATGCTTTATAAAACGGAATAACGCCATACATAACATTTTCATCCGTAATAGCCAGCGATGAAAAACCAAGTTCTTTCGCCCTGACTACAAGCTCATCAATTTTACAAGCACTTTTTAATAAACTAAAAACGGTTTGACATTGTAAATGCACAAACTTCACTGTTGTACCCTCTCTTTACCTATTTGACTACTTTTATTATAGGTGATGAGGAAAGCGGAAATCAAAACATACTTCTTATACTTTGTCCATATATATGAAGAAGAAAGGGGAATGACGATGGATGTAAGAGAACATACTTTTTTCTCTCTGCTTATTATTAGTTATTTTATTGCCTTTGGGGTTATACTTGGCGGTTCATTAATTGGTGGATTTGGTGCGTTTCTTATCGGAAAACCAGCTCTAACTTACATTAATCAATTCGCCCAAAATTTAAGAATTTGGGCACTCGTTGCAGCAATTGGTGGAACATTCGATACCTTTTATAGCTTTGAAAGAAGTTTCTTTGGCGGAGATATGAAAGATATCGTAAAACAAATTCTCCTTATTTTTTTCGCAACTGGTGGTATGCAAACAGGTCTCATTATTATTAAATGGCTAACGCAGGAACATGTATGAGAGTACCAAGTGCCAATACAGCAAAAAGATGGTACTTAGTATTAGCTGGTGCTGCTGTTGGAGGCGTGTTGAGCTGGTTTATTTTTTTGTACATATACGGTGTTTTTCAAGAAGAACAAGCTAGTAAAATAGCAGAACAAAGAGAAATTATAGAAAAACAAGAAGCAAAGCTCCACGTCCTTCTCGAAGATCAAGAAAAATTGAACACTGAAAATAAACGGCTCTTAACCATTCAAGAGATTAAAATAAAACTTATCAATCGAGAAAAATACGATTTAGACAATCTTACACTCGAAAATATGACTACATCTATCCATAATGATCTCCAGCATCTTTTAACGAAAAACATTCAAAGTATCGCAAAAAATAAAGACCTACTCAAAAAGGTAATCGAAAACAAAACGTACAAACATTACGATCGACTATACCGTTTTAAAGTCGATACAATATCTTTTGATACAGTGCTTGAAATTAGCATTACTATAGAAAAGGAAAAATAAAGAAGGAGGGCTTTAGCGCCGCTCCTTCTTTTCGTTCTAACATATAGTCCCTTATTTACAAATCTCACGTAAATCAGCAAAAAGACAATCCGCTTCTTCCCAAGAAGATGCCTTGGCACCAGAAGCCATCGGATGTCCTCCGCCGTTATATTGCATTGCCAATTTGTTTATAACTGGTCCTTTTGAACGAAGACGAACACGAATTACGTCGTCTTCCTCTAAAAATAGAACCCACGCCTTTAATCCATCAATATTGCCAAGCGCTCCAACAACACCAGATGCTTCAGAAGGAAGTACATCAAATTCTTCTAATACTTCTTTCGTTAATTTAATGTAAGCTGCTCCTTCTTCTACCACCGTAAAGTTTTGTAAAATATAACCGTTTAAACGAGCAATTTTTTCTTTTGTCTTATACATTTCATTGTATAAATCTGTGAATTTCACACCCATGTCAACAAGCTCACTTACGTAACGAAGTGTTTTTGCTGTCGTATTTGGGAATAAGAAACGACCTGTATCTCCAACAATTCCTGCTAAAATAAGGCGGGCTGCTTCTTTTGTTATTTTTAATCCTTTATCTTTTCCATAGTTATAAAACTCATAAATCATTTCACTTGTCGAACTCGCTGTCGTATCTACCCACGTAATATCTCCATATGGATCTTCATTTGGGTGATGATCAATTTTAATTAACATCTTCCCTTTTGTATAGCGTTGATCGTCAACACGTTCTTGATTCGCAGTATCACAAACAATAACAAGCGCATTTTCGTATATACTATCTTCAATATCATCCATTACTCGTAAGTATGCTAACGACGGTTCATTGTACCCAACCGTATAAATATTTTTCTCTGGAAACGATTCTTTTAGAATTGTACCAAGGCCACCCTGTGAACCTAATGCATCTGGATCCGGACGCACGTGGCGATGAATAATAATTGTATCAAACTCTTTAATTGCTCCTAAAATTTGCTCATGCATATGTATAATCTCCTTTTTAATCAACTTCTTCACTTTATCTCTCATTATAACGGAAAGTATTTCATACATGCGAACAATTGCTTTATAATAAAAGTTAGAAAGTTTAGATATTTCTTTTTTCTCCACTATTTTTTTCATAAAACGATGGGAGTGTTCATTATGCCAGTATTAGTCTTCTGTATTATCGTCTCATTTATGTTGTATCTCTTCTACAAAACAAAATACTTTCGTACAAACCGCCCAATGGAGAAAGGTTGGCTCTCTGGAAAATCCGCAATGGCACTCGGTTCATTCGTCTTATTCTTCGGGATAAACCAATTCTTTTTAGAACTTTCCACCGCTCGTATTATCGTTGGTATCTTATTCGTTCTATTTGGTAGTGCAAGTGTATTTAATGGATTTCGCCAATACAAACATTTCTTACCATTAGCAGTTAAAGAAGCAGAAGTCTATGAAACAACGTAAAAAAGCATCAAAATTGTGATGCTTTTTTACGTCCTCTAACTTTTAAAATCATATATGCGACAAACGCAGATGGTATATTAAATGGGTTACCTTGTACGTGAAAATGTAATTGTTCTTCTCCAAAAGACATTTTTTCATATAGCTCTCGCTGAGATAATCCTGTCTTTTCCTTTTTTTCATGTAAACCTTGTAAATATAAATATTGGATCGGTATCATTACAAGAAAGTAAAATAGTGCGATACTACCAAAAAAGAGTACGGCTGACGACATAATGTATACCACCTTCCATAAATCCATTTTCTTACAATATAATCATAACACAATATACAACCGAATTGAATTACTATTCTGTCTTTTCTTGCTTTACTTTTCCACTCCACCCCATACATATTTCACTAAAACTCTCATCTAAAATCATGCCTTTCAAATTTAAAACAACAAAACAATGGAACAAATCAAAACGATTTGTTCCATCTTTTTATTTATCAATTAACTGAACCATAAGTAATGCTTTTCCAACGACATTACCTTCATGATGCACCTCTACATCAACCTTACCAAATTTACGCCCAATTTCTAATACTTTCGGATGAACGGATACAACATTATCAATTTGAACCGGCTTTACGAAATAAATTGTTAAGTTTTCAACAATTAAATCGCTTTTCTTTTGCGCACGAATAACGCGATTTGTCGCTTCTGTCACAATTGTTGCAAATACACCGTACGATAACGTTCCGATTGAGTTCGTCATTTGCGGCGTCACCGAAAATTGATATAGATGCTCATTCTTCGCTTCTTTTGGCGTCATAAATTGATTCGTTACAATATCATCAATTGTTTCTCCAACTTGTGGCTGACGTTGAATCATTTGCAGTGCCTGAAGTACATCTTGACGGCTAATAATACCTTGCAGTTTATTTCCTTCCTCAACGACAGGAAGTAATTCAATTCCTTCCCACACCATCATACGTGCCGCAGCTGCGACAGACATTTTACCGTTCACTGTAATTGGGTGTTTTGTCATTACTTTATCAATTGATGTTTCTTTCGCTACACCGATCATATCTTTTGAAGTTACGATTCCTAGCACCTTTTTATTTTCATCAACAATTGGATATCTTCCGTGCATTGTCTCTTCGTTATATGCATGCCATTGCTGTACAGTATCATTTGGCTTCAAATATAACGTTTCTTCAATTGGCGTTAAAATATCTTCAACGAGTACAATTTCTTTCTTAATAAGTTGGTCATAAATTGCACGGTTAATTAACGTTGCAACCGTAAATGTATCGTAGCTACTTGAAATAATCGGCAGCTTTAATTCGTCTGCTAATTTCTTCACATGATCTTCCGTATCAAATCCGCCCGTAATTAATACAGCGGCTCCAGTTTCTAGCGCTAATTGATGTGCATTCGTACGGTTACCAATAATGAGTAAATTCCCAGCTTCTGTATAGCGCATCATCGCTTCTAATTTCATAGCTCCGATTACGAATTTATTTAATGTTTTATGTAGTCCTTCTCTGCCCCCAAGTACTTGACCGTCGACAATGTTAACGACTTCTGCATATGTCAGTTTTTCGATATTTTCTTTCTTCTTTTGTTCAATTCGAATTGTTCCGACACGTTCAATTGTACTAACATACCCTTTATTTTCTGCATCTTTAATTGCACGGTAAGCTGTCCCTTCACTTACACTCAAATCTTTCGCAATTTGTCTTACAGAAATTTTATGGCCTACTGGCAGGCTATTAATATGTTCTAAAATTTGGTTATGCTTGGTAGCCAAATGGTTTCACCATACTTTCTTTTCCCTAAATTCTTCATGTGTTGTACTTTCAGTATACTATATTTTCAAAACTGTTACACTCTCTCTTTGCATACCTGTACTATTTTTTTTATAACAAAATGACTCTTACATTCCACCAGTCATTCTATTACAACAATGTAATGCTATTGTCATCTCATTCGATAGTTCGCCCACTTGATTCCCTATACAATGAAGACAAGAAATAAAACAAAGGAGCGAACACATGATGAAAAAACTTTTAGAGGTTGTAGGTGCTGTATTTTTAGCTTTCGTAGATGGGAAAAAAGTTGCAATGGAATTGAATGAAACACCTGAACAACCACGTACCAAAAGAAAAGAATCACCAAAACAAATACAAACATTAAAAGCTGTTCTACACACGTAAAAACCCTTCACTTTTCTTTTCAAATGAAGGGTTTCTTTTCTATAGTGTAATACTTTCTCCAGCTTCTAATACTTTCCCTGTACAATTTTGTAGCTTTTCTACAAATTGATATGGATCTTGTTCAATAACTGGGAACGTATTGTAATGCATCGGTACAACAGTTTTCGCATTAATCCATTTTGCCGCTAGTACAGCATCTTCTGGTCCCATTGTGAAATTATCACCAATTGGTAAAAATGCTAGATCAACTTTATTTAATTCCCCAATTAACTTCATATCAGAGAATAGTGCAGTATCTCCTGCGTGGTACACTGTTTTCTCTTCTGCTGTAAATAAAATACCTGCTGGCATACCTGTATATGTAATCGCCTTATTTGCTTCATCAATATAACTAGAGCCGTGGAATGCTTGTGTAAACTTCACTTTTCCGAAGTCAAATTCATGTGAACCACCAATATGCATCGGATGTGTATTTACACCTTGCCAACTTAAAAATGTTGCTAGTTCAAATGGCGCTACAACAACTGCATTATTTTTCTTCGCAAGTTCTACTGTATCTCCAACATGATCACCGTGTCCATGCGATAAAAGGATTGCATCCACTTTTACATCTTCAGCTTTTAAATCTGTTTTCGGATTACCTGTTAAAAACGGGTCAATTAAAATAACTTTTCCATTCGCCTCAATTTTCACAACTGAATGCCCATGATAAGATACTTTCATTATTACATTCCTCCCCTATTCACATTCTCACTTTTTATTCTACATGATTTTTCAATTCCCTGTCTTTTCTAACATCTATTTACTTGTCATAACGCTTTCTTCCGAGTTAAAGTTATATTTGTAATTAAATATCTCGGGGGTGCCAATCGATGAATGCTAGATTAGAAAATTTAATGCAATGGCTAAAAGAAAAAAACGTAGAAGCTGCGTTCTTAACTTCTACACCGAACGTCTTCTACATGACGAACTTCCACTGTGAACCGCATGAAAGATTACTTGGTATGTTTGTATTCCAAGAAAAAGAACCTATTTTAATTTGTCCTAAAATGGAAGAAGGTCAAGCACGTAACGCTGGCTGGGCACATGAAATTATCGGATTTACTGATACTGACAGACCATGGGATATGATTGCAAAAGCAATTAAAGACCGCGGCATCAATGCAAATGCAGTTGCAATTGAAAAAGAACATTTAAACGTAGAGCGCTACGAAGAATTAACGAAATTATTCCCAAATGCAGCTTTCAAATCAGCTGAGGAGAAAGTTCGCGAACTTCGTTTAATTAAAGATGAAAAAGAACTTTCTATTTTACGCGAAGCAGCTAAAATGGCGGACTACGCTGTTGAAGTTGGTGTAAATGCAATTAAAGAAAACCGTAGCGAGCTAGAAGTATTAGCAATTATTGAACACGAATTAAAAACAAAAGGCATACATAAGATGTCATTTGATACGATGGTATTAGCGGGTGCAAACTCTGCTCTTCCACACGGTATTCCTGGCGCAAACAAAATGAAGCGCGGTGATTTCGTACTATTTGATTTAGGTGTAATCATTGAAGGTTATTGCTCTGATATTACACGTACAGTAGCATTCGGTGAGATTTCTGAAGAGCAAACTCGCATTTACAATACTGTACTTGCTGGACAACTACAAGCAGTTGAAGCATGTAAACCAGGTGTTACACTTGGCGCAATCGATAACGCTGCTCGTTCTGTTATCGCAGATGCAGGTTACGGAGACTTCTTCCCGCACCGACTTGGTCATGGACTTGGAATTAGCGTACACGAATATCCAGATGTAAAAGCTGGTAACGAGTCTCCATTAAAAGAAGGTATGGTCTTCACAATCGAACCTGGTATTTACGTACCAAACGTAGGTGGCGTTCGTATTGAAGATGATATTTACATTACAAAAGACGGATCAGAAATTTTAACGAAATTCCCGAAAGAATTACAATTTGTAAAATAATAAAAAGGCAGCGTGAATGCTGCCTTTTTTTATTCCTCTACTATTTCAAATTTCTCTACAATCATTCTTGCTGGATAGCTTTCAAGTATTTGAGAAAACCATACTTTTATTTTATCCCCTGTTTTTAACTGTTTATATGCGTCTTTGTCCTTAAAGCTCAAGACTATATGTGATGGATGCTCTTTATTCATTTGTTGTTCTATATAATTTTGCAACTCTACTTTTGTGTTAAACGTTTTATCATCGACAAAAAATACCGTGTCATTTCTTAATATGATATACCCTTCTTTAGGGACTTCTTTTACCGTTACCTGCTCTACTTGTTTTGTAGTACAAGCTGATAATATGACTAGAAATACACTTAAAAACATAACAATTTTCACATGCCTATTCATTTTTAACTCCTTACTTTAGGCTATTTCAAATTTAACACCATCTTCTCCTCATACTTATCATCCCATTTAATTACAACTTCTATCGGTTCATCTTTAGATAGAGGTGCACAACTTACACAAGAAGATTTTATTTCAACCCTTGCTCCTTTATGAACTTCTGACGTTTGTGTCATTGTACTAAAGGCTCCATTAATAGCAATCTCTAAGTTTTTAAATTCTATCTTTCCATCCCCACCCTTATATTGAAACGTAAACATTCCATCTTCACTGTCATCCTTAATATGCCCTTTATATTGTCCAGTCCAACTTTTGCTCTCGCTAGAAAAATTAACATACGAAATGGAACAGCTTCCTAAAAAGAAAATACTAATAAAAAAGAATAATGCTCTCTTCATAATGCCCTCTCCATTCAAATGCACTTATTTATTGTCTATTTCTTCCTCTTATTATATTATAAAAATACAGAATTTTCTAAAACAGGAGGTTTATATGTTACAACAACAGTTAGAAAAAATTCGTAATAATAATTACATCATAGATAACACACTTCATATTGATTCTTTAAGTTCCAGTATGCTTGAACATATCGGTGTTACTGATAGCTACTTAAGGGACAAACTCATCTACTCTACTTTTTATCATCTCATCAAAAATCGCTACCTTTCACACACACAATTACAGAAACTATTATTAGAAAGCATCGGTGAAAAATATTTATTGTATAAGATTCATTCAGATGATGAAGATGCTGTATTTACTCGTGCATTTACGACCTTATTAATTGCGCTCATTATAGATGCAGATACAACTCATAATTTCTTATCACAGAATGATATTTTAACTGTAAAAGATCAATTAATTCTATATATGAACAATGAACATGATTTCCGCGGATATGTGCAAGACCACGGCTGGGCACATAGTATCGCACATGCTTCCGATACATTTGAGGCGCTTGTTCATAGTCCTAAACTAGAAACTTTACATTACGAAGAGATATTAAAAACTTTGTTAAACAAAGTTTGTGTCCATTCTATTTACTACAAATATGAAGAAGACGAGCGTCTCGTTTATCCGATTGTCGCAATGCTGCAAAATGGCCTAAAAGAAGAAATACTCATATTAGCCCTTCGTGACTTAGTAGCTCAATTACTGGTCCAAAAACAAGCACTACCTATTGAATCGTACGAGTTTTTATATGGAAATACAAAATCTTTCTTACGTAGCTTATTTTTCAGACTACGCACACTTTCTATATGTGAAGAAACCGAATTCGAAATTGAAAAATTGCTACAAGAGCTTCCAAAATATTATTAAAAAAGAAGGCCACTCAAAAAGTGCCTTCTTCTATTTCACTAATATTTAATTGAAATTTCACGATCCAAACTGAGAAAAGGTGGACAAGAAGCGCAAACGCCATACATGCTCCACTTAAAAAAGTTAGTATAGGATGCGAATACACGTGCCCCAATCCATAGGATATCGCCACGAAAAACATTGTTATGTAAATATAAATTGCTCCATGTATTTGCCTCATATAAACCTCCTTTTCCCATATTATAACATAAATTTTCTGATTATTCACATTAATTACTTGTAATCAATATTTCTCAACTGTTACACCTCTTACAGCAGCCTTAATATACGGTGACCCTTGTAAACTTTGTAAATCCTCTGTTTTTCCTGTTACGACTATACCGTATATTGGTAAGTCTTTTGGTTTGGTGTTTTTTATTTCTTTATCCCGCATTAACGGGCAGTAAGACCTCACATCAAAATTCAGCGGAAGCAAGAAGTTAGATGGGGGATGAACCCCACACTGATTAAAGTTTCACTTTATAGTTTACCCTAAAATATTCTCAGTATCCCTCTTTATTTTCACTTAAAGACATCAAAATGCAGCTTTTATAAATTGTTTCATAATAAAAAGCACATCCATTTTGATGCGCTTTTCACATATATTTTAGTAAAATATGAATCATTTTTTTGAAGCAAAAACTCCCACTCCTCTCTCCCCATACTATCGTTATGACTTAGTTGCCATAATAATTGAACGAGGATAGAACCCCAACTTTTCATAAAACGATACAGCTTCATTTCCATACACTACTGTTAATTCAATTTCATCTATCTTCTTCGCTTTAAACCATTCCACTGCACTATTCATTAATTTTAAGCCAAATCCGTTTCTTCGGTATTTTTCATCAACGAATAAAACTTCAATCTTTCCGCTTACACTTTTACTATACGCTATACAAAACCCTAATATATCATCTGTTTCCGCCTCAACTAATAATTCAATTCTATATTCTCCGTAATTTGAATTCTGTTTATAATTTTCAATACGTTCCTCAAATGTCATTCTTGGATAATCACCAGAAAAATGTTTTGATTTATTATTATGATATTCATGCAATTTATTTAAAGGTTCTCTTATTATTTCTATTTCACCGAGAGTGATATATTTATTACTAATTTTCATCCTACAGCATCTCCAATAATATATATTCCAACAAAAAAGAAGATCATTTTACGGTTATAAAATAACAATCTATTATTTCATCGCTTCCTTCACAACATCTTGAATCATAACAACTTCTGTTTTCATATCAATAGACGGTGCTTCTTCATCGATACATTCATACCAAAATGCTAAGTGCTTTTTATCAATTTCATGATGCGAATTTTCGACAAAAATACCACCTTCTCCTTGCACAGAATACCAATATAAGTACTCTTCTCCATCTCTTATTTCCCGAAAAATTGTCTCAACGTACATTTTTTCGTCGTTTAATGTCAAAAGCACTTCTTTCAAATTGTCATTAAGAAGCTGCATCCATTCATCTACTCGATGACTCTTACCAGGCTTAACTTTAAATCTTGTTAATTCTACATTCATTTTTATTCCCCCGTTTTCTTACGTACAAACAAACTATATTCTATTGGATGATAAAAACTTAATTTACTAGCTAATTTTCGCGAAGGAATATTGTCTACATAACAATCCCAGCTCGGTATAATGTCATTTTGCATGCAATGTTCAATGAACCTTGTTGCAACAGCTTGAGCTAATCCTTTCCCTTGATGTGCTTCATGTGTTGCAATATCTATTTCAGCAAAACCATTCCCGCTAAATATTGAGACACATTCAGCTACAATTATCCCATCTTGTTCTATACAAAATCCAAAACCACTGTTCAAAAACGTTTCTTTTGATCCCCAATACTCTTTGTAGTACTCCTCTTTAAATTCACTGCTGCGCTCTATATCTCTTCTATCAATACGCTTCACTTCATATGTATTTTTGTTAAAATCTCGTTGACTCTCTTCAAAGGTTACGCTTTGAAATTTCATTCGCGGGATGTTCCGAAGTACATTACTAAAACGCTCTTCTATCATCATTTCCCACTCTTCACTCGAAGTGAACAGTGTAAATCTCTTCTCTGTTTTTTCAATAGCCGTTTTTAAATATGAAAATAACTCTTCGTTATAATTTTGATCATCCGTATCACCAAATAAATAATAGATACCATTAGCTGTAATAATTAATCCTGCTGTTAATTGCCCGTTTATAAAAACCTCACCATCTATCATTTGATCACATACCGCATAAGCAAACGTCGTCGTTCTTGTATTACCTTCTAAAACCGGAAGAACTTTTCTATAATCGGCTACAGATAATTTTTTCATAATTGCTCCACTTTAATCGTATCAGCCTCTATATGTTCAAAACAAAGATTTACCGTTCTCTTTAATGCTCTCGTTCTATGAATCGTACATGCTGGAATTAAAATAGAATCATTTGGCTTTAAAACCGCTGTTTCTCCATCTTCAAAATCAATAAGTAATTCTCCCTCTAGCACAATAAATAATTCATCCGAATTAGAATGATAGTGCCAATCATATTCACCAGTAAATACAGCGATTCGTAAACAATGACTGTTTATATTTGAAACGACGAAGTTTTTATGTTGATCTTGAATGTCTTTTGTTAATTCTATTAAGTTCACAGTTTCCATATTTCATCCCATCCTTTCGTTAGTCGTTCTTCTGAAAAATTAACTTAATCTCCACCACCTCCGCAATCTCCTCCACCATCACTTGAGCTACTACAATCACTGCTACTGTAGTGACCGAATCCACTTGATGAGCTTGAAGCGTATGAAGATTTTTTGCTTCTTTTTCTATCTTTTTTACTTTCATGACTAGGCCATACTGTAGCAAAGAGTATAACGAATAAGGCTAATTCTATTACAACAAGTATAAATTCTAGAATGCTCTCAATAATATTGGGAGTTATCCCAAAACTGTAAAACACTCCAAATGAATACATACACAAAATTACATACAGAGCCATACAAATATACCGGAATGTTTTTTCTATCATAATGACTACTTTTTGTGAAAAAGGTATGTTCTGTTTCTGTTTTTTCTTTATGTACTTTTGTCTTTTAGCTTGCTTTTGCTTCCTTTTTTTACTCCCCATTGAATCCCCTCTTTTATTATATAATTCTAAATTATCATAATAAAAATCGATTTACACCAATAAATAACAATTATTCACATGTTATTTCCCCATATAAAAAAGACCCTCCTTATGAAAAGGAAGGTCTCAAATGTATTTCTATTATGATAAAGCAGGAGCTTTTTCAAGTAGCTCTTTCGCATCAGCGTATTGTAAGCCGTGAGCTTCTGCAACTGCTTCGAATGTTACATATCCATCTAATGTGTTAATACCTTTTAATAATGCAGAGTTGCCTAGGCAAGCATCTTTATAGCCTTTGTTCGCAATTTGTACTGCATATGGTACTGTTACGTTTGTTAATGCAAGAGTTGACGTACGTGGAACCGCACCTGGCATATTAGCAACTGCATAATGAACAACGCCATGTTTTTCGTAAGTTGGGTTGTCATGAGTTGTAATACGATCAGTTGTTTCGAAAATACCACCTTGGTCAATCGCAATATCTACAACGACAGAACCTGGTTCCATTGATTGAATCATTTCTTCAGTTACAAGTTTTGGCGCTTTTGCACCCGGAATTAATACTGCTCCAATAACAAGGTCAGATTCTTTAACAGCTTCTGCAATGTTGTATGGATTAGACATTAATGTTTTTACTTGGTTACCGAAAATATCATCTAATTGACGAAGACGTTCTGCACTTAAGTCAATGATTGTTACATCTGCACCTAAACCTACTGCAATCTTAGCTGCGTTTGTACCAGCTTGACCACCGCCGATGATTGTTACTTTGCCGCGTTTTACCCCTGGAACGCCTGCAAGTAAAATACCTTTACCGCCTTTGTTTTTCTCAAGGAATTGTGCACCGATTTGTGCAGACATACGACCAGCTACTTCACTCATAGGTGCAAGTAATGGTAAAGAACGATTGTCTAATTGTACTGTTTCGTATGCGATTGATGCAACTTTGTTATCGATTAATGCTTTCGTTAATTCTGGTTCTGGAGCTAAGTGTAAGTATGTGAATAAAATTAAACCTTCACGGAAATAGCCGTATTCACTTGCTACTGGCTCTTTCACCTTCATAACCATATCTTGATTCCATGCTTCTTCAGCAGTTTCTACAAGTTTCGCACCAGCTTGTACGTATTCTTCATCCGTAAAGCCAGATCCTAAACCTGCTCCTTTTTGAACAAAAACTTCATGACCATTTTGTACTAAATGTACTGCTCCCGCTGGCGTCATTGCCACACGGTTTTCATTGTTTTTAATTTCTGTTGGAATACCGATACGCATGATTAGTTCCCCCTTGAGTTATGAAATGACCCCTGAATCATTTTTTAAAGCGCTTTCTACGCTCTTATATTTTAACATAATATCTCAATATTTGACAAAAAAATAACACGAGTTTTCCGATAGATTTAATTTTATATTAAAAGACAGTATTATCCGCACCTCTCAGCACAATGGATAAACTGTCCAATTATTCGAAACTTCATCTTATTTTATTCTATCGATGTCTATGAATAACATCCACTGCACCAGTCACTTCAATAATTGTACCGGTAATCATATCGGAATCGTCCTCACATAAAAACGAAATGGTTCTTGCAATATCTTCACCTGTTCCAGATCTACCAATCGGTGTGTTATGCTCTTTTAGCTGACGTGCTTCTTGAATAGTTGCCTCTTTCATATCGCCAATAATATCACCAGGACATACCATGTTCGCAGTAATACCATACTCCGCTTCTTCATAAGCAACTGTTTTCGTTAATGAAACAAGTCCTACTTTCGCTGCCGCAAAAGCTGAGCGATAAATCCATCCCGGTGCACTATCCGCCCCTTGAAATCCGTAATTAATAATACGGCCAAAGTTCTGTTTTCTCATGACCGGAACGACAAGTTTTAATAAATGAAATACCGCTGTTAAATTTCCCTGAATCATTTCATTCCATTCATCTTCTTCATAATCAACTAACTTTTTTCGTTCAAATACATATGGACCAGCATTATTAATTAAGAAATCAATTTTGCCAAAACGGCTTATCGCTTCTTCTACTATTTTATGTAAATCTTCCTTTTTCGTGACATCCGCTTGCACGAATTGTAGACGCTCTTCCATATTTTTATATGTTTCTTTCAACTTTTCCATAGCCGTGATATCGCTATGATACGTTACTGTTACTGAATATCCTTTAGCCAATAACTTTTCTGTTACTTGCTTTCCTAAACCTTTCGTACCGGCTGTAATGAGCGCGTGTCTCACAAAACTGCCTCCTTTTAAATTGCTATACTTCATATGTAACAAGTTCTCGCTCCAATTACAACTAAAATGAATTGAAACAGAGTTTTCAAAATTCTGTAACGTTTCTGGCAAGCACGTTACCAAAATTTGTTTTATAATTAAGTTGTAAACAGTTACAAAACAGATTGGGAGGAATTTACTATGAATAATACATATACAAATATTTTAATTGCGGTGGATGGTTCTAAAGAAGCAGAAAAAGCCTTTAAAAAAGCAATTCAAGTCGCAAAGCGCAACAATGCAATATTAACAATCGCTCATATCGTTGATGTAAAAGCGTACTCAGCAGTAGAGGCTTATAGCCGTGCAATTGCTGAACGTGCAAATCTATTTGCAGAAGACTTATTAGAAGACTACAAAAAAACTGCGCTTGAAGCTGGTCTTGAAAAAATTGAAACTGTATTAGAATTTGGTAATCCTAAATCTAAAATTTCAAAAGAAATCGCTCCAAACCATAAAGTAGATTTAATTATGTGTGGTGCGACTGGTTTAAATGCTGTTGAACGCTTCCTAATCGGTAGCGTCTCTGAACATATTATTCGCTATGCGAAATGCGATGTCCTTGTTGTTCGTGGTGATGAGGAGCAAGGTGATCTTTAATTTATAGATAAAACACCAAGTCCACATAGGCTTGGTGTTTTTCATTTTATCAACTTCACTATAAACACAAAACATGCTACGACAACAACGGTAATTGCCAATACATAAGGCGGCAGAAACTTCAAAGACCATAATGCCATCATGATTGTCGCAACTGTTAAATACGTTTGCTTTGTATCTTCTGTCATTTTTTTACGAAGTAAGAAGACGGACAAATAGCCAATTGGCGGCGTAATGAAGCAAAGAACATATATGATTTTTGATTTTAAATACCATTTTTGTTCTCCAAGTTTCTTTATATCCCCTTCTATTCTCTTATGCTCTTGTTCTTTCGCTTCTTCTACAAGCGGATTTTCCTCTTCTCCTCGCTTTTCTTTCATATAAGGAAGAAAGTGCATAAAAAAATAGTATGCGAATACGAACGCTCCAAATCCAATATTTAATCTTTCTAATGGAATATGCTCACTAAAAAAAGCAGCAGTAAGCACTAAAGACAAACAGTACGTCATCATCCAAAATGAACGTTTTCTCTTTTTCCGTTCCATTTCTTTTTTGCCTTGTATATCTTTTCTTTTCGAAAGCCATATAGAAATAAAGCAATCTACTACAAATAGAGCAAAAATAAATATCGCAACGTATACTGTTTCTAAATCCTCAAATGAAAAGATATTTGGGAATGCAACATGCAATACAATTAGCGTGTACAAAATTAGTCCTATAAAATAAATACGTCTCATTTTTCATCCCTTTCTTATTTCCTAACATTACGTTAACATACATTTTTTAGAAATAGACGGACAAAATATATATGTGTAAAAAAGGAGGATGCTATATGGATGATTCTGAACGCATTATTTTAGACGTGAACGGAAAAGAAATTGAAATGCTAGATACAATTCGCACTCATTTTAAAGAGAAACATGGCGTTGAACTAAGTAATGGTGCATTGCTTCGTGATTTGATGGATATTGAGTATATTCGAATTACAGAAGATCGACATAAGTATGATTAAAAGAAAAACGACTGCAGGCGAATGCCATCAGTCGTTTTCTTTCTTTATTTAAGCTCTTGATGTTTCCCGCCCATACCACCAGGCTCATTGCTATCTTGGTGTACAGTTAGTTTATTTGTTTTCGTATCTTTTAAAACTCTATATGTATATGATTCATTTGGTTCATCTTTAAACTGTACATTCATACCATATGAATCCATTTTGCTATAAAAGGCCGGTTTTATATATAAAATATCACTTTCTTTATATCCTTTATCTTGCAAATGCCACATCGTTGCGATAATCGCTTCCTCTCGCTTTTCTTTTTCACCAACATACATATATTTGTCCAAAAGAAACACTTTAGCATTTGCAATTAAACTAATTAACAGTACAATGATAAACACTATTTTTTTCATAGACTTCCCCTAAATTGTTATTTTTTACTATATTGTAATTTAAATATTAGTAAAAAACAAAGTACGCCAGACTTTACTAGACTGGCGTACTTTCCAACTCAATTCTTAATAACTTCTTTCGTTAACCCCTTCGCCTTCTCCAAAGCGTTTTTGATTTGTTCAAACCCTGTCCCACCAGCACTATTACGACGCTTTACAGCCGCATATGGTGAAAGAACTTCATACAAATCTTCTTCAAATAAAGAGCACATTTCTTGATATGTTTCAAGCGGGACATCTAATAAATAAATTCCTTTTTGTGTGCAATGTAGCACTAACTTCCCAACAATTTCATGAGCTTGACGGAATGGTAGTCCTTTGTTTGCTAAGTAGTCGGCAATTTCTGTTGCGTTGGAGAAATCTTGCGTCACAGCTTGCCCCATTTTTTCTTTGTTTACAGTCATCGTTTCAAGCATGCCCGCCATAATATGAAGGCATCCTTCTACTGTTTTGACTGTATCAAACATTCCTTCTTTATCTTCTTGTAAGTCTTTATTGTAAGCGAGTGGTAATCCTTTCATTACTGTAAGTAAACTGAATAAATTACCGTATACTCTGCCTGTTTTACCACGGATTAGTTCCGCCATATCCGGATTTTTCTTTTGCGGCATAATGCTGCTTCCTGTCGCGTATTGATCGCTCATTTCAATAAATTGAAACTCTTGGCTACTCCATAAAATAAGTTCTTCACAAAAGCGTGATAAGTGCATCATAAGCATAGATGAGTTACTTAAAAACTCCAGTATGAAATCACGATCACTTACTGCATCTAAACTATTTTCATAGATTCCATTAAACCCAAGAAGTTCCGCACTATATTCTCGGTCGATCGGGAATGTCGTCCCAGCTAGCGCTCCTGCTCCTAATGGGGAGATATTAATACGCTTTAATGAATCTTCATAACGATTCACATCACGCTCTAACATCCAAAAGTAAGCAAGAATATGATGAGCAAATGAAATCGGCTGGGCACGCTGTAAATGCGTATAGCCAGGCATAATTGTCTCAATGTTATTTTCTGCTTGATGAACAAGAACAGTTTGCAATTGTTTTGTAGCTTTTATAATATGTTCTACCTTTTCTTTTAAATACAAATGCATATCTGTCGCCACTTGATCGTTACGACTTCGGCCTGTATGAAGTTTCCCTCCTACTTCACCGATTTTTTCAATTAACATCTTTTCAATATTTAAATGAATATCTTCAGCTTCAACCGAAAAATGTAATTTATTTTGTTTCGCTTCTTCTAATAAATATTGAAGACCTATCTTTATTTTCTCTGCCTCTTCTTTCGTAACGATGCCTTGCTTTGCTAGCATCGTTACGTGTGCAATACTCCCGTTTATATCTTGATTTACTAATTGTTGATCGAAGGAGATGGATGCTCCAAACTCTTCAACCCACGCTTCCGCTTCTTCCGTAAATCGTCCGCCCCAAAGTTTGCTCACGCTTCCACCTTCTTTTGATTCACTTGGCTGTATACTTTCGTCGGTAAACCGAATAATGAAATGAATCCAACTGCTGCATCATGATTAAATTCATCTTGAGCAGTATATGTTGCTAATTTTTCATCGTATAAAGAGTATTCAGATTTACGTCCTTCTACAATCGCATGACCTTTAAATAATTTCACACGCACTGTACCTGTTACATTCTTTTGCGTTTCTTGTAAAAATGCATGAAGCGCTTGTTTTAAAGGTGAGAACCATAAACCGTTATAAATAAGTTCTGTTATTTTCTGTTCAATCACTGGTTTAAAATGCGCTACTTCTTTTACGTGTGTTAAATCTTCCAACTCTTTATGCGCGGTGATTAACGTCATTGCTGCTGGGCATTCGTATACTTCACGAGATTTAATACCGACAAGACGATTTTCTACGTGATCAATACGTCCAACGCCGTGTTTTCCAGCAAGCGCATTTAACGTTTTAATTAATTCTGAAAGTGAATATGCAGTACCATTTAAAGTAGTCGGTACGCCTGCTTCAAATCCGATTTCTACAAACTCTGGTTTATTCGGTGTATCTTCTAATGCCAATGTCATCTCATATGCATCTTCTGGCGGCGCTGCCCATGGATCTTCTAAAATTCCACATTCGTTGCTGCGTCCCCATAAGTTTTGATCGATTGAAAACGGGCTATCTAAATTAATCGGAATTGGTACATCATTTTCTTTTGCATATGCAATTTCTTCTTCACGTGACCATTTCCATTCACGTACAGGCGCAATCACTTCTAAGTAAGGATTTAATGCTTGGATAGAAACTTCAAAACGAACTTGGTCATTTCCTTTCCCTGTACATCCGTGTGCAACTGCAGTTGCGCCTTCTTGTTCTGCGATTTCCACTAATTTCTTCGCAATAAGCGGACGAGATAATGCAGAGACAAGAGGGTATTTCCCTTCGTATAATGTGTGTGCTTGCATCGCCATCAATGCATATTCATTCGCAAATTCTTCTTGGACATCCACCATATATGATTTAATTGCACCAACTGAAAGCGCCTTTTCTTTCACAAACCCTAAGTCTTTCCCTTCCCCTAAGTCTAAACAAAGCGCGATAATATCATAATTCTTCTCTTGTAACCATTTAATTGCAACGGAAGTATCAAGACCTCCGGAATATGCTAATACAACTTTTTTCTTCTCCATTTTGCATCCCCCTAAAGAATAAATATTCATTTTCTTTTATAATAATTCACACTTTACCACCTTTCACAAAATGTATCAAGAGTCATTTTCAAATTTTTTCAAACAATTTCGTCGAACTTCTTTCTGTTTTTCTGTACAATATAAGCAGGAAAACGGGGGTGAACTTATGGAAAAGTATTTCTTATACGATGAACATCTAGGAATTGAAATTCCGCATTTACAAGAAGACTGGGAAGAAATCCCCGAAAAAATGCAACATGCTATTTTACTAAGATGGGAACAAGTTCGCGGGAAAATTCCTGATCGTATAAAAGAACTTGAGCACTATATTAATACAAAACAACATTATTTAAATAACGAAGAAGACTTCGAAGTTTCTTGTAAACTAAATTCAGAAATTGCCGATCTTGCTTCCATCATTAATGACCTTTGGCTTTGGTATCGACTCACTCAAAATGTATCTGAGGGGAAAGCACACCAATGAAAAAAGCATGCCCCTCAATTACTTTGGGTCATGCTTTTTTGTCGTAACATGATTTACAATATATTTCTTGTGCTGTTTTCGCCAAACATACATCGAATGGACCAACTAATATACTTCTTTCTTTCGGCAACTTTACAAAAGCAACAAGCTCTTCTTCATATTGAATTTTTTTCTGACATGAAATGCATATTAATTCTTTTCTTTTGAACATATCTTTTAACATGTCTTCACTCTCCCCTTCATCTATCTATATTAATATACTCTCATAATAGTTAAGACTTGTAAAAAAATGACACATTCCGAATCGAATGATTCATATACTATGTACAAAAGGAGGTCTAAAGCTTATGCGTGCTTTCGTTATTATCGCTTTAACTTTTTTAAGTGTGATTAGTTGGGATGCGTTTTTTAAAGATAAAAGTGATGAAAAAAATACAACTGAATAAAACCCTTTTTTTCTTACTTATTGGACAAACCGTTACAAACTGTCCAATCCTCCGAAATAACTTAGGCTTTTCTACAAAAATATTTAAACATAACATTTTTTGTAGATTCCCTCCGTTTATTGTCGGTTTCCATCCGCATACATTTTTTAAAAGTATGATATAATAGTATAAATCTTGAAGGAAGGGATTTTGATATCATGATCGCTCGAAGGAGCATGTGGCATCGTATTGACGAATCATACACATAGCGTATTTTTTAGCTCAGATACTTTAGTCTAGCGAAAAAAATACGAGAGTGGGGAAATTATGATTGCCCGAAGGATAATTTGGCAAAAAAAAGACTCTTCTTACACATAGCGTTTTGTTTAGGACTTAATTGTTACTAACTAAACAAAACAAAGAAGAGCAGGATTGCTAAATGACGAATCCTACTCCACGTTTTGTTTAGTCGTTTTAAGACTTAAACTAAAACGAAGGTAGGGAGAATTGATGGACGAGAGGATTATTCGTTATTTCTTCAGCGACATATAGCGTAGTTAGTTTTTTCGTAAACTAACTGAAAGCTACATGTGAGCTCGTAGTTAGTTTACAACACAAAAAGGACTACTAACTACGGAAAGAAGGAATAACGATGAGGAACATCCAAAGTCGGCAAATTATTAAAGAAATTTTTATGGTTTTAATCGGTTCATTTATTTTAGCAGCAGCGCTATATCACATTCACTTCCAAAACCACTTAACAGAAGGTGGCTTTGTAGGAATTGCACTATTCATTCAAAACTTTTATGATATTTCACCATCTATTTCAACTGTATTAATGGATATCCCAATTATTTTACTGTGTGCTTCATTTTTAGGTAGAAAAATGGTTGGCTACTCATTCTTAGGTTCAATTTCATTCGGAGTATTTTATTCCTTTATGGAAAATTATTCTCCATTTACGGTAGATTTATCAAATAACTTATTTATAGCTGCAGTAGTTGGCGGTGCGTTAGCTGGTATTGGACTCGGTTTTATATTGCGATTTGGCGGTGCAACCGGTGGAGACGATATTTTAACAATTGTATTAAGTAAACGAACTCGTTTTACAATTGGGCAAATTTTCTTCGTCTTTGACGCGATTGTTCTTGCGCTTTCATTATATTATTTAAATTGGACAGAAATTGCTTTTACTATTCTTTCGATTGCCGTACAGGCAAAAACATTGGATTTAATTTATTATCCAAAAACAGAAAAAACAGCAGAAAAGCAGCCGGTATCTGTTCCAATGTCCAAAAAACATGCAACAAATTAAAAAAGCGAAAGGCTTCGGCCTCTCGCTTTTTTTTATGCTCTTTTTTCTTTCTCGACTATATGGCGCACTTGATAAAATCTATTTGCAAATTCAGTAACGTTTCTTGTTAAACGATAATTCACTGTAGATCCAATTGCCATTCCAATTACCGGAATACCTTGGAATAATTTACGACGAAGAGCATAAATCGAAAATGTCTTCAAAATTTGTTTTAACACAACTTCAGTAGAAGCTGTTTGTAACACTGCTTCGTCTCCTTCATAAAAGAACGAATCTTCTTGTTCCAGCTCTTGCAATAAATTGTACCATGCGTATTGCTGAAGTCTTCCTGGTAGTAATGACGCGTGAAACACCTTTAACGCAAGCATCATTTCATATGGCTTGTTCACATCATGTCCAAATGATGTTGCAATAAGTTGGACCGCCTTCACATTTAACGCGATCATAACCGGAAAATCCGCCGTTAATAATAATAAACCTCCAGCACCTGTCGCCCCGCCTTGCACAAATGAATATAGACGATGACGTGCTGTTTGCTGCTCTGCTATGTATGTTAACTGATCAATAGATAATGCTTTCAAATCTTCAAGCTGTTCAATCGATTCATCAAATAATCTCGATGTTCCTAAAATCCGATTACGTGCGTCTAACTGTGCTTGTGAACTTTGAATAAATGCATGCAAATGAAAGAGCCATCCATCTGCTTTCATGAAGAATTCTTTTCGCTTTTTCTCAGGTAATTTCGCAACTGTAGTATGTAACCATTTATCAAACAATTTCTGAAAATCGGTCGCTTCTTGCTCAACTAATTGCGCTTCCCATTCTTTTATATTGTCTAAAATGGCTTGTTCTCGCTTCGATCGCATCGTAACAACCACCTCGTTCAATTTTTTTCTATTGTAACATATTTCTGCTTATTCTTTACAAATATGCTTGTATATCTCTTTTCACATACCCTTTATGAGTGACATAAAATAATAGCAAAAAGGATGAGATACTTCACATGAATCTATCCAATCTAAAACAAAACTATAACGCAGTATTCAGCTTAGGACAAAACTGTTGGCCTGCTTGGGCATTATATCAATTAGAATTATCACCATTTTTTGGCGTTATTGATTTTATGCTAAGTCCTTCATTAACGAAAGTAAATTTATTATTACAAAATCGATTTGACCGTTTTTTAAATTTCGAAAATCTATCCTTCATCTCATTTTGGGATGATGATGCCAAATTAAGATTAAGGGACAACCTTTATGAAATTGACTCCTGTCATGACTTTAAAACAGATGTAAACACACCAACTTATTGGCCTTCTTATACAGAAATTAAGTTAAACTATGAACATCGAATTAATCGTTTTCTAACTACAATTGAAACGGCAGAATCCATATTGTTTATTCGAACTGGAGGAACATATGAAGAAGCATGTTCCCTAGAACAAATTTTATCTCAAATCGTTACACATACATTCTCTGTCCTATTACTAATTCCTGCCGATATACCAACTATCACCCAAGAAGATTGGGGATTACAACGTACTTGCGTTATGAAATGTCCTATTATGGATGTATACCAATACAATGAAGCATTTTGGAAAGACTTATTTGATGGAATTACAGTTAGACCACACACTTAAATACACGATACTTTTATCACACCATACATTATAATCGTCTTTATACAAAACAAATAAGGAGTGATTCTATATGTATCCACGTGCAAAAGCTTTCGATCTTGCTGTACATCAAGATCGCCTTCTCGTACAAGAATATCATACAGAAGGCGAAACATATTATCGTCCTCTTGGCGGTTCCATTGAACTTGGTGAAAAATCAGCACATACTGTTATTCGGGAGTTTACAGAAGAGCTTCATACGGAGATAGAAATCATCAATTATTTAGGTTGTTTAGAAAATGTCTTTCATCTCGATGGAGACATTGGTCATGAAATCATTCAACTATATTCTTTGCGTTTATTAGACACGTCACTATATGAAATGAAAATATTAAATATACAAGATGAGGAAACAGTAGCGTATGCGAAATGGATTCCTATTACGGCATTCATTCAGAAAGAAAAAATATTATATCCAGATGGAGTTTTAAAATACATCCAAAAGAAAAAAGACGAAATCCTATAGGATCTCGTCTTTCTTTTCATATATTAACCAATATCTCCAAGACGTAGTACGTCACGAGCAATCATAACTTCTTCGTCAGTTGGAATTACGATAATTTTTACTGGAGAGTGTGGGAAGCTGATGAATGCTTCTTCACCGAATACGTTATTACGTTTTGCATCGAAGTATACGCCCATGTACTCAAGGCCTTCTAATACGCGCTCACGAATAATCGCACTGTTTTCACCTACACCAGCTGTGAAGATGATTGCGTCTACACCTTTCATACGAGCAGTGTAAGAACCGATGTATTTGTGGATACGGCTTACGAATACATCAAGTGCTACTTTCGCACGGTGGTCGCCTTCTTCTTCTTTCGCAATGATGTCACGTAGGTCACTAGAGTAACCAGTAAGACCTAACATACCACTCTTCTTGTTTAATACGTTAACTACTTCTTCTACTGTTTGGCCTGTTTTTTCCATGATGTATGGAATTAACGCAGGGTCAAGGTTACCAGAACGTGTACCCATTGTTACACCAGCAAGTGGAGTGAAGCCCATAGAAGTATCGATAGATTTACCGCCTTCTACTGCTGCGATACTTGCACCGTTACCTAAGTGACAAGAAAGTAAGCTTAAGCTTTCAATTGGACGACCTAATAATTCAGCCGCACGCTCAGTTACATATTTATGAGAAGTTCCGTGGAAACCGTATTTACGGATGCCGAATTTTTCATAGTACTCATATGGTAAGCTGTATAGGAATGCAGATTCCGGCATTGTTTGGTGGAATGCTGTATCGAATACTGCTACTGCTGGTACGTTTGGTAATACTTCTTGGAATGCTTTAATACCAACAACGTTTGCTGGGTTATGAAGTGGTGCTAAATCGCTTAATTCTTCGATATCAGCTAATACTTCATCAGTAATTAAAACAGAGTCAGCAAATTTTTCGCCGCCGTGAACGACACGGTGACCGATACCGCCAATCTCATCTAGAGATTTAACGATTCCGTTTTCAGTTAACTTTTTAAGAAGCATATTAACTGCTACTGCGTGATCTGGAATGTTTGTAATTTCTTTTTGTTTTTCGCCATCTACAGTAATAGTGAAGATACTATCTTCTAAACCGATACGTTCTACTAAACCTTTTGTTAATACTGTTTCACTTGGCATTTCAAATAATTGGAATTTTAAGGAAGAGCTTCCTGCGTTAATCGCGATGATTTTTGACATCTAGTCTTTCGCCCCTTTTTCTCTTGGTAGTTGTGTGGATGTTTCCACAAACCGCTCGATTTTATCTGATCAAATTCACCAAATATGAAAACGTTTCATCATTAGCAAATTTTATACTCACGATTTTAATTTAAACATCGTCCGACATATATTTCAAGTGAAAAAATTGTAACACCAAGAAAAAATATATATTACAGATTTCAAAAAAATTCAGTTAAATCTAGTATATATTTAAAAATATGACATATTATATAAAACTGTACTACATGAATCACTAATGCTGTTACATACACCCAGCTTTATTTATGTGTTGCAAACCAAGTATTTAATTGATCCATAATGTTCTCCATCGCCTTCATGTTAGAGAATTTAGGCAACTCCACTAATAACGCCTGTTTTGGCATTGTTACATTAGAGCCTTTCTTTTGGAGAACAAATATACTTTTTGCATTTTTCTCGTTTTTAAACATGGAAACAGGTAGCTGTAATAACCCTTGAATAAAGCATGTTTCTTTAATAAATGCATGTAATTTTGGTGCCTGGTCACTTTCAAAAATGAAGTTTGGTACTAAGAAGAATAAGTACCCGCCCTCTTTCGTATGTTTCACACTTTGTTCAATAAATAAGTGATGAGCATACGACATTCCTTCATCTGCTTTTAATTTATATTCACTGGCACCGATTTCGTTTGGATAGTAACCAATCGGTAAGTCTGAAACGACTGCATCAACTGGATCGATATAAAGTGGTGCTAGTCCATCTTGATGGAAGAATTCGATTGCATGCTTCTGTAAATTTGCATTTACTAAAGCAAGTTTAATTAGCACTTCATCCACTTCTACACCAAATCCACTCATTGTTAGTCCTTCTTTGGCGCTATTAAACACTGTAGTCATTAAATTTCCTGTTCCAATTGCAGGATCTAAAACTGTAATTTCGTTTTGACCTTGCATAAATTTATGGAATAAGTAACTCATGAACATCCCAACTGCATCAGGCGTCATTTCATGATTCGCTTGTACGCCTTCTTTCATTCCTTTTAAGATGGCTAACTGAAATGCTTTACGAATTTCTTCACCTTTATATGTTTCTTCATTAAACGTACTATATTCACGATTCAGCCTTTCAATTGCTGATTCGGATAATTCCTCTTGTAAAATCGCTCCCTCAAACAAGTTATCACCTGTTTCTACAAGCGCCTCTAAATATGTCACATCTAATTCTTTACGTAAAACTACCGCAGAAGAATCAAAAATAGAAAATAATGTTTCCACTGTCTGACTCACGTACATTCCTCCTTCTCTCTTTTACACATAACTTATATCATACCACAAAGTGATTTTTTCCAAAAAGAAAAAGCGACCTCCTGTAAAGAGCTCCCTCTCAAGTTATATATGATATAACGTTTTTTCTCATATATCGGCACCGTTACGCAGCGATATATGAGAAAAAACGACCTCTTTATAAGAGGTCATTTCCTTCACATTACTTTGCAGATTTAGCTGCTTCTAATGCTGCTTCATAGTTTGGATGGCTTGTACCTTCGCCTACGTATTCTACGTAAACTACTTTGTCGTTGCTATCTACTACGAATACTGCACGAGCAAGTAAACGAAGTTCTTTCATTACTAAGCCGTAAGCTTCACCGAATGAAAGGTCACGGTGGTCAGAAAGTGTTACAACATTTTCTAAACCGTTTGCTGCACACCAGCGTTTTTGAGCGAATGGTAAATCAGCGCTAATTGTTAATACTTTTGCGTTTTCAATACCTGCTGCATCTTGGTTAAAACGACGTGTTTGTGCATCACACACACCTGTGTCGATTGAAGGTACAACACTAATTAATTTTACTTCGCCTTTGTATGTTTCTAAACTTACTGGAGATAAGTCGTTTGCTAATACTTGGAAGTTTGGCGCTTGATCGCCAACTTTAACTTCTGTTCCAACTAAAGTCATTGGATTACCTTTAAAAGTTACGTTTGCCACTTGAAAATCCTCCCTTATTTAAACAAAATATGTACAATGTAAATGATAGTTTGTCCCTATCGATAATGCAAATAAAATCGCTTTATTTACAAAAAAATAAAAGAAGCTAACCTATTGATTAGCTTCTTTATTCGTTAAATTTGAAATTCAGGATCATCTTCTTTTCGTTTATCCATCATTTCTTTCACTTTATCAACAGCTTGTGGCGCTAATTCAATTATTTTATCGATGACATGCGTTTGCTTATCTAAATGTAATACTTTCACACCATCTCCATTTATAACAAGAAAGGCAACAGGATTAATAGAAACTCCTCCTCCACTTCCTCCGCCAAATGGATGACGGCCTGAATGTTCTACCCTACCAAATTCACTTCCACCAGCAGCAAATCCGAAACTTACTTTCGAAACAGTAAGAATTACACTTCCATCTGCCGCTTTAATTGGGTCACCAACAATTGTATTTACATCAGTCATTTGTTTTAAATGCTGCATTGCGGTTGTCATTAAACCTTGAATTGGATGGTCCATTCTATATCCCCCCTATGCTTGAACAGATTTTTCTGTCATACCAGATTTTTGCTGCCTCATAAATATGAGCAATTTCACCGCTGTTTTTATAGTACGAAATATACGAAAAGATGCTGTTAACTCGCATCTCGATGCAAATCCTTTCCCTTGAAAAACAGGAGTAATTTCAAATTCTGGTACATCGACAATATGCATATATTGTCCGACAACTCCAGCAGCCATTCCTTTTGTCCCCCATGCATATCCAGTGACAATTCCAGTACTAGCTGCGTCGCCTGCTCCAATTTGCGTATGCCATTTCCAACCATTGATTTTCACTCGTTTGAGAAAATCTTTAACGATAGTATGAACTTTTTGAAGCCTTTTTATCAGTTCCCCAATACTGTCAAGTTGCGCCATAATTTTATTATCTAGTCCGCCGTCCTCTTCAGCTTTTTCGATTTTCTGTCCTGTTTTTTTCTGCTGTTTTTCAATTCTTTCCAATACATCAAATGTATATCGAATCATCCATATTTTCACTTGAAATAAACATTGCTTTTCCATTTCTGAATATAAAAATGTCACTTTAAGCGATATTTTCGACAATAGTATAAGCAAAATAAATAGGAGAAGAATTATTATTCCAATTACGAGCCACTTCATACGTATCATCCTTTCACTCCGTACCCATTATCGACAACTTTATTCATCATTAAACAGAGTTCCATAAGATTGAATATAAAAATTTTTCTAAAAATAAAAAGGTATTTTGACAATTTGTATCGAAATATATTATTTGAACATATCATCAGGGAACGGACTCTAATGATATGTAGCACGAAAAACAGAAAATTTAACTGCAGTGGAGGGATACATAATGGCAGATCGTCGCAATTTATTTTTCTTTTATGGTGATGACAAAGCAACGCTCGTTGAAAAAATGAAACCAATCTATCGTATTTTAGAAGAGAATGGATTTACCATATTAGATCATCCAAAAAATGCAAACGCTATCGTCAGTGTTGGAGATGATGCAACCTTCTTACAAGCCGTTCGTAAAACTGGTTTTAGGGAAGATTGCTTATACGCAGGGATTTCTACGAAAGATGAAACTTCGTTCTACTGCGATTTCCACATTGATCACGTTGATACAGCCCTTCAAGAAATTACAAAAAATGAAATTGAAGTGCGAAAATATCCAACAATTCAGGTAGATGTAGATCACAGTACATCTTTCCATTGTTTAAATGAGTTCTCATTACGTTCTAGCATTATTAAAACATTCGTTGTAGATGTTCACGTTGATGATTTATATTTCGAAACATTTAGAGGAGACGGTTTAGTAGTTTCTACCCCAACAGGAAGTACTGCTTACAATAAATCATTGCATGGTGCAGTTGTTGACCCACTTATTCCATGTTTCCAAGTAAGCGAACTAGCATCTTTAAACAACAACACTTACCGTACGCTCGGTTCACCGTTCATTTTAAATCACGAACGTACATTAACTTTAAAACTAAGACCAGACGGTAACGATTATCCTGTTATCGGCATGGATAACGAAGCGCTTAGCATTAAACAAGTGGAAAAAGCTGTTGTACGCTTAAGCGATAAACAAATTAAAACAGTTAAATTAAAAAATAATTCGTTCTGGGAAAAAGTACAGAGAACGTTTTTATAGGATTAAAATAACCGCAGAATTATGGAATTCCATAATTCTGCGGTTATTTATTTACCCCGATTGACGCGAACAATAATCTCTTACTATCCGGCCGTTATTCTTGTCAGTTTTTGTCGGTAATTCGATATATTTTAATAATCGCTGATATATTTTTACACATCTTTTCTATAGACAACTCGGCCATCTATTACGGTCATTTCTGCTTGTACTTCTTTTATTTCTTCTGCCTCAATTTCAAAAATATTGTGGTCTAATATTGTAAAGTCTGCTTCATATCCTTTTGTAATTTGCCCTCGTTTCGCTTCTTTTCCGATTGCATAGGCACTCCCTGTTGTAAATAAAGAAACAGCCTCATATACCGTTAATCTTTCCTCAGGCATATAGCATACACCGTCAATAAAACTTCTACGTGTAACAGCGCTATATATGCCTAGAAACGGATTTACTTGTTCAATAGGAGCATCTGAACCACCATTACAATGTAGTCCTGCTTCCAGTAATGTCTTCCAAGCATACGCATAACGAAGACGGTGTTCTCCCAGTTTTTCAATGACTGATGGAAAATCTGATGAAAGAAAGACTGGCTGTATATCGATAATGGCTTGCAAGTTTTTCATTCTTTCTATCAACTCTTCACGAGCAAGCTGACAATGAATAATACGGTCACGTAACCCTTCTGCTGGTGGATATAATTCGAGTGCATCAATAACATATTCAAGCGACAAGTCACCGATAGTATGAATCGCAACTGGCATATGTAAGTCTCGTGCTTTCTTCACTAATTCTGCAAGTTCTTCACGCGAGAAAATTGCAACCCCATCCGTTTCCTTTGCATCTTCATACGGTTCACTTAATAATGCTGTTCTTCCTCCAAAAGAACCGTCAGAAAAAATTTTCATTGCCCCAAATTCAATATAATGTTCATTTTCATATTCTTTTCGTTCATGTGCTACTTCATGGTGAACGAGCAAATGGGCTTTAAATGGCATTTCTTTTATAACGTGAGAAAACGCATTATATGTTTTTCTAAAACCACCGTAGTAATTTAAATCTTCCGTATGCCCGCCAACAAGTCCGTATTTCCAGCAATCTTTAATCGCTGTTTGCAAAGCTCTTTGTAAATACGCTTCATCAATTTCAGGCTGAACATGTTTAATTAATTCTTGTCCTTGTTCATATAAAAGTCCTGTTAACTTATTTGATGAATCCCTACCGATTTTCCCGCCTTTTGGATTTTGCGTCGCTTCTGTTATGTTCGCTTCTTGCAATATGTATGAATTCACCCATGTAACGTGACGACAAACTCGCTTTAATAAAATGGGGTGTTCTTTCGAAATTTCATCTAAATCACGCGCGTGAACATCTTTCGTATCTGTAAAGTTATTTTCATTCCATCCTTCTCCAATAATCCAAGAGCCCTTTGGAGCTTCTTTCACTCGCTTCTGAACAAGAGTAAGCACTTCACCATAAGATGTACAATTTGATAAATCTAGACGGAGTAATCTCTCTCCATGCCCAATAAGATGCATATGGCTATCAACGAGGCCTGGGATCATTGTTTTGCCTTTTAAATCGTGCAATGTAACCGCGGCATATTGGTTTTCTAACTCTTCTTTACTTCCAAAATCAACGATCGTACCGTTTTCAACGTAAACAGCGTCCACTTTTTCATTTTCTTCTCTCATTGTGTAAATGGTACCGCCATACCAAATTTCTCCCATATATCCCATCTCCTTTATTTTTTATTGTATAAAAAAAAGCACCATTTCAAAACATGGTGCTTTTCTAAAAATTACTTTTGTTCAGTAGTAGACGTTGTAACTTGCCATTCAATATTAAATTTATCTTTTACTTGTCCGTATGCTGGGCTCCAGAATGTTTCTTGAAGTGGCATGATAACTTCTCCACCTTCTTGTAACTTATCGAATACTTCTTTTGCTTTTTCTGCATTACTAATTTGAATTGCGATTGTTACTTGAGATCCGATTGCATGCCCTTGACCTGGGAATGTATCAGAAATCATAAGATCCGTATTACCAACTTTTAAAGTAGCGTGTAAAACGCGCTCTTTCGCTTCAGCTGGAATCGGGTATTCTGGATTTTCAGGCATGTCACCAAAAGTTTGCATGACTTCTACTTTTGCATCTAAAGCCTCTTTATAAAACTGTACAGCTTCTTGCCCACTACCATCTAAAACTAAGTACGGATTAATACCTAAAATCATACGGACACCTCTTTTTTAAATTTATAAAATCGAACTTGTGTTCGTTTTTATATTATCATTGTTTTGCATTTCATTCAACTATTTACTTCACTGTTTTCAAAATTATTTTGACGGAATCTCCATCTCTTTTTTTCTAAGTTCAATACGGCGAATTTTTCCAGAAATCGTTTTTGGTAGTTCATCTACAAATTCAATTTTGCGAGGGTATTTATATGGTGCAGTGAGTTCTTTGACGTGTTGTTGGAGTGTTGGAATTAATATTTCTTCGTTCTTTTCTATATTCTCTCTTAATACGATAAATGCCTTCACGACACTTCCGCGAATTTCATCAGGACTTGCGACAACCGCACATTCTCTTACGTAAGGATGTTTTACAAGCGCATCCTCTACTTCAAACGGCCCGATTGTATAACCAGAGCTAATAATGATATCATCACCGCGCCCTTCAAACCAGAAGTAGCCGTCTTCATCTTTCTTCGCTTTATCACCTGTAATATAATAATCACCGCGGAATTGCATCGCTGTACGCTCATCGTCTTTATAATATTGTTTAAAGAGTGCCGGCGTTTCAATGTGAACTGCAATATCACCAACTTCGCCTACTTTAACTGGAATACCTTCCTCATTTACGATATCGACGTGGTTACCTGGCGTTGGTTTCCCCATTGATCCTGGTCTAATATCCATCCCTTTCATTACACCAACAAGTAGTGTATTTTCCGTTTGCCCATAGCCGTCTCTTACTGTAATATCAAAGTGCTTTTGGAATGTTCCAATGACTTCTCTATTTAACGGCTCACCTGCGGATACAGCGCTATGTAACGCCTCTAAATTGTACTCGCTTAAATCTTCTACCTTTGCCATTAATCTATACTCAGTCGGTGTACAACAAAGCACATTCACCTTATTATCGCCTAATAAATTTAAATACGTTTTCGGTTCAAACTTGCCGTTGTACACAAATCCTGTTGCCCCTGAACCGAGAGTTGCTAAAAACGGGCTCCAAATCCACTTTTGCCACCCTGGACTAGCCGTTGCCCATACAACATCATTCTCTTCAATTCCGAGCCAATTTGGGGCGCTTGTACGTAAATGAGCGTATGCCCACGCGTGCGTATGAACGACACCTTTCGGGTTTCCTGTCGTCCCTGACGTGTAAGATAAAAAGACCATATCTTCTTTATCTGTTTTCGCCATTTCTAACATGTCACTTTCTGTTTCTAATGCTGTTTTTAAATTGATCCATCCGTCTACTGACTGCTCGCTCAGGACGAATTTTTGAAGAGATTCCATTGCTTCTATATCATCAAACTGTCCAATGTACGGCTCATAGCTTACTATCGCTTTTACTTCGCCATGTCCAATTCGATATTCGATATCTTTTTTACGCAACATTTCCGAACTCGGAATTACAACAAATCCTGCTTTAATCGCAGCGATATACGTCATGTATGCTTCAATTAAGCGCGGCATCATAATAAGGAGCTTGTCCCCTTTTTGTAAGCCACTTTTTATAAAAGCGTTTCCAATTTTATTTGCACCTTGCATTAATTCAAAATATGTAACTTCTCGTCTATTCCCTTTATCATCTTGCCAAATTAAAGCAAGCTTCTCTTTATCGTCTGTATATTTCTCTATTTCTGAAACTAAATTATAAGATGGTGGTGCCAACAATTCCTCTCTCTTCATAAACATCCTCCTTTTTCTTTATGCCTCCCTTATATAATAAAGAATTTTCAGTAAATTTTGAACCCTCTTCTTTTGACAATTTTTTTATGCTTTTGTCGAAATGAATTTATACTAATTTGAACAACAAAAAGAAAGAGCGGGAAAACCCGCCCTTTCTAAGCCATCGTATATGGGATTATTTTTGGAAACCGCCTAATTGTTGCTCAGCTAGTGAAACTAGACGTTTTGTAATTTCGCCACCAACAGAACCGTTAGCGCGAGATGTTGCATCCGCTCCAAGTTGAACACCAAACTCTTGAGCGATTTCGTATTTCATTTGGTCTAATGCTGATTCAGCACCAGGAACCGCTAATTTATTTGTGCTACGTGCCATGTTATATCACCTCCTTGTGAGTATAGAGTGTGATAAATAACATGACTTCATACACATTTTAGATATGGTAATTTATGGTTTTAGAAAAGTTCTTCGAATTTTTCTTCTTCCTCCACTACTTCAACTGTTTGTAATACCATTGTTTCTTTGTTCGCTACAGCTTGTTCGATTAACGGTGTGAAATCGTATTTCGCTTCAAATCGATTTGCTTTTTCACGCTTCGGCTTCGTCGCCGGGCTAGCTGGTGTGAATACTGTACAGCAATCTTCGTATGGACGAATTGAAATATCATACGTGCCGATTTCTTCAGCAATTTTAATAATTTCTAATTTATCCATCGTAATAAGCGGACGAATAACTGGGTAGTTTGTTACTTCGTTAATCGTATGCATGCTATCTAATGTTTGGCTTGCTACTTGTCCAAGACTTTCACCAGTTGTGATTGCAAGTGCGTTACGCTCCTCAGCAATCTGCTCTGTAATACGCATCATCATACGGCGCATAACCGTCATTGAATAGCTAGATGGAATTTCTTTATTAATCGTTTTTTGCACTTCTGTAAACGGAATAAGGTGAAGCGTTACACGTTTACAGTATTTCGTTAACTCTTGTGCTAAATCGATTACTTTTTGTTTTGCACGCTCACTTGTGAAAGGTGGGCTATGGAAGTGAACTGCTTCCACAGATACGCCGCGTTTCATCGTTAAGTACGCTGCTACTGGGCTATCAATACCACCAGAAAGAAGTACCATTACTTTTCCGCCAACGCCAACTGGTAAACCGCCAGCTCCCATATGCTCACCACACATAATATAGCTGTAACCACTGCGAATTTCTACACGTACATTCACATCTGGATTATGGACGTCTACTGTGATATCCTCTGTATTTTCTAAAATGTGCCCACCGATTTCTGGAAGTAACTCCATCGTCTTCATTGGGAAGCGCTTATCAGAACGGTGCACTGTAATTTTAAATGTTTTCACATCATCTTTTACTTGTAAGAAAGCTGCTAATGCACCTTTTTTAATATCTTCTAATTCTGATGGTACTTTCATCGCTAAGTTAAACTTATGAATACCAAATACGTCTTTCAATCTTTCAGAGATTGCTTCATGATCTTCACCATTTAACTGGATGTACATACGGTCATGCGTTGCATCAATTTTAATATTTGGGAACTTTTTCAGTTTGAACTTCACGTTATCTTTTAATGTGCTTACAAATTTAGAACGGTTTTTACCTTTTGTCGTCATTTCTCCGTAACGCACTAAAATATATTCATATGTCATCATATTTCTTTACCTCATCACTTCATATAATTTTGGCATCGTCTCTTTTACAATACCTTCAAATTGTTTTACTTCTTCCATCGTGTTGTCTGGTGCCAAACTAATACGAATAGCACTTGCAGCTGCTGCATGCGGCACTCCCATTGACACTAACACTCTGCTCACTTCATTTGCTTTTGAAGAACAAGCAGACTTCGTCGATACATATACACCGTGCTCTTCTAAAGCATGAACGACTACTTCTGGTTTTAAACCAACAAATGATACATTTAAAATGTGCGGTGCTGCATATGCAAGCGATGTATTAATTGTCACATCTTCCATCTCTTTAAAGAAGCTGACAAGCTCTGCTTGTAAACTTTGCAAATGAGCTACCTTTTCTTTCACTTGTTCCATTGTCATGCGAAGAGCTTTCACCATCGCTACAATGCCAGGTAAATTCTCTGTACCAGAGCGATACTTAAGCTCTTGTTGACCACCTGATAAAATCGGATTTAATCTTACACCATCACGTATATAAAGAAGACCCGTTCCTTTTACACTGTGGAATTTATGTCCAGATATTGAGCAAAGATCAATATGAGAAGCATATAAATCAAGCGGTACTTTTCCTATCCCTTGTACATGATCTACATGGAATCTTATTTTCGGATGATTCGATAATAACGTTCCAATTTCAGCAACGGGCTGAATTGCTCCAGTTTCGTTGTTCACATGAATAATTGATACAAGAATCGTATCTTCACGAAGTGCTCGTTTTACATCCTCTACCGATACAACACCATGCTCGTTAACCGGTAAATATGTTACATCAAATCCGAGTTCTTCTAATTGCTTATATGCCTCAAACACAGACGCGTGTTCAATATTTGTTGTAATGATATGTTTGCCGCGCGAACGATTCCTCATCGCTATCCCTTTAATCGCAAGGTTGTTCCCTTCCGTTCCACCTGATGTGAAAATAATTTCAGAAGGTTTAACGTGAAGAAGCTGCGCTGCAATCGTTCTTGATTGTGTTAATAGACGCTCTGCCTCTCCTCCAAGCGAATGAATAGAAGAAGGATTACCAAAATATTTCCCAGCAACCGTCACGTACGATTGAAGAGCTTCTGGATATGGCTTCGTCGTCGCACTATTATCAAAATAGATCATCGTTCTTCCCCTTTCAGCGCTATCACATCATATAATCATATCATAAATACGTGTCATTACGCTAAGACTACGCAAAGGTTCCGTTTTATCCCGATTAGTGAATAATAATTAGTGAGATACCCCCACTGATTACAGTTTCACTTTATTTTGAAACGAATAACCTTACTGTATTCCGCTATTCATTATAGCAACATCGCCTGCAAAATTACACAAAAAAACAAACCCTTTTATGAAAGGGTTTGTTCATTGTCTACATATTCAGCTATTTTTTGAACAACACCAGGTTCAAGTTGCTCTAGTACAGAAGCGGCTTGTTCTAAAGCTGCATCGTATTGATATTCACGGAATAATTTCTCCGCATAATTTAAGCTTTCTGCAAGGCTTTCATCATGACTGCGGTAACGGTTACCGTATTGAATTAATTTTTCAACTAAATACGCTTGTCCAATTAACTCTTCTGTCATTTCAGCTACACCGTTCACAGTTGTGTATGCTTCTTCTAAACTGCTATTTACAGCGTTCATATTTAACGGCTTCACTTCTAATTGTTCATATACAGCTTGCATTGCCATTTGCCCTCTTTTTAAATCTTCCATAATACTCTCTGGAAGACCTGGCAAATTCGACTTTTGCATAAAGCGTTTCGTTTCGAAAATAGTATTTCGCATTTCTTGTAACTTCTCACGCGCTTCAAATTCTTCTTTACGCATCGTTTGCAGCATTTCTTTATATTCTGCATGAAGTACTTTTAACGTTTCACATTGCTCATAAACCTCTTCTAGTTCCTCACGAATAATAGAGAAGGCAATATCTTGTTCAGCAACGCGTAATTGTAGCATTTCAAAACGTTTCGTTAAAATGTGCATTTGCTTTTCAATTACTTTTTGAGATTCAATATCCTTATCTTGCAATTGATAGCTTTGTTTCACAAGTTGTGTTTCTGTTTTCGTTTCAATCGTTTCGATACGTATTTCTTCTAAGTCTTCATAAACAGAAAGTGTTTTTTGCTCCACATAATGTCTCGCATGCACCTCTTGCTCAAGTTGATCATAGAAACCATCTAAACGAGTTTTTAAGTCTTCCACTTTTTCAGCCGCTTCTGTTATATGAAGCTCCTGTATATCCATTAAACATGTGTTTAGTTGTGTCGTCATATCACGAACTTCTTTAGGGATTTCCAAATACTCTAATACATAACCTTGTCTTACCATATCATTATGACCCTGTAATAAATCTTCCAGTTGAACTGGTAACGTCGCTTGACACTCTACTAATAAATCTGGAATTTGGTGAATAATGATTTCTAAACTTGCTAAACCTTCTTCTAAACTAATAACAATTTCTCTCGCTTTTAAGTAGTCACCATTATCTGTTGCTTCTTCAAAGCTTTTAAATTTATTAGATTCAGCGTCTAGCATCTCTTCGATTTTCTGCTCTGCTGCTCCATACATATGTCTATGAGCAAGAACACTCTTTTTCATACTACGATATGTATCACGTAACCCTTCAATTTCCGAGCTATTTTTCTCATGGCTTTCTAACAATTGCTGTAATTCATTTAAAACACCTGTAATACGATTATCAGCGTCATCTAAACCACTTATGGATTCGTTCATCGCATGCTTTGCTTTTCGGAAGGAGAATTGCGAGGCGAATTTTCGCGCTTGCGCTAAATCTTTGTCAGCTTTCGGAAGGGTTGTTGATACAATTTCATCCCATTCTTCACGCCATTTACCAAACAGTTCTTCTGTTTGACCCGTCATGTTTAAATCTTTTACCCGTTTTAGTTCATCTGCCACAGGTTTATCTTTTATCTCTTGTTTCCACTGCTCCAGTGCTTCAATATCTTTATATGAACGATTTCTTATCACAAGCTCTATCATGAGCAGCACTAGAATAGAGCTTACTACAATGATAACGATCGTCAGGATAGAATCCATGCAAAAAAGCCTCCTAGTTATATCTCTTTTTTTGTCCGTTCCGTTTATGAAATGGAAGGCATTATGTATAAAAAGGGAATTCCCCTATATTTAACAACTAACAATGTACTAATCATACCATGTAATGGCTTGTTTTTGACCTAGTTTTTTTTAAAATTTCATGTTTCTTTCAATGCGATTGTAATCTTTCTCAATATTCCGCCTACCTCACTACCTATCCTCAAATGATTGTAATAACAAACAATCTTTCGTATGAGATACGAAATAAATTTTCCGCATAAGTGGTGGTTCAACAGAAATTCCATGTACATTTCCCTGCCTTACAGACTGCTCTACTGCCCTTTCTGGAAGTAAAGTGATGCCAAGGCCAGCTTTTACCATTGCAAGCATCGGTTCTGCGTAAGATGTTTCCACAGCTATAGTTGGTTTTACACCTATCTCATGAAACATGTTCATAATCATTTTCCTTACATCGCATATTTCTGGATATACAATTAATTTTTCATTTTGCAGCTCTTCTATTTGAATGACTTTCTTCTCTTTATACGGATGATTATTTGAAATGGCACAAACAATTTTCTCTTGTTGCACTTCTTTTATATACGTAGCACCTTCTACTACTGAATCGATGAACATCGCGTCAATCTCCCGCGCTTTAAATAAATCTCTTAATACTTCCGTATGTCCGATTTGCCACTCTACTTCGAACTCATCACCTAATACATCTTTACACTCTAATATGTAATGCTCTGCTAAACTCGGTAGTATACCAATTGAAAACTTTCGGTTCTCTTGATACCTCCTCATTTCTGTTTTCACTTCATTTATTTGTTCCAAAATCGGTAGCATTCTTTTTATAAATAACTCTCCTGCCTCCGTTAACTCCACTCCTTGCGCAGAACGCTTAAGTAAAGTAACCCCTAAATCCGCTTCTAACTTTTGAATTTGCTTACTAAGCGCTGGTTGAGATATATGTAAAATCTTACTTGCCTTTGATAAACTTCGCGTATGCTTCACTTCGATAAACGATCGTACTGCCTCCAAATCCATCGTACACACCTCTAACAAAAAGTTATAACCGTTATAAGAAATCGATATTTCCTCCTATAAACAATTACTCTTTATACTTATTTCATCAACTTACTATAACGAAATGTAAAGGGGAAAGATACTCTTGAACAAAAAACAAATGCTACTCGGATCCTTTCTATGCTTACTCGCCGTAACTGCCTGGGGATTTATGTTTCCTGTAATGGCAAATGCCCTGCAATTTATCGATCCGTTCTTCTTCACAACGATTCGCTATGGATCAGCAGCTATTATTTTTCTTATTTTGCTATTAATTACTGAAGGGAAGACTTCACTCCGCTTAGAAAAAAGAACACTTTCTCTGTTCTTTTACGGGACAGTCGGTTTCGCAGGATATGGTTTTCTCGTTTTCTACGGACAACAACTTGCCGGGCCTTCTGGAGCAATTCATGCAGCTATGATTCAGTCCCTTATGCCTCTAATCGCCTTATCACTGCAATGGATAACGAAAAATCGTCGCCCTCAAAACTACACATTTCTTTGTATGTTCGTTGCATTACTCGGTGTTATGCTTGTCATTTCAAAAGGAAATATTCACTTATTATTTGGAGCTGCAAGTCACTTATCGACAAATATATTAATGCTATGCGGTGTTACTTGCTGGGTCATTTATACAAACGGGGGTGCTCGTTTTCAATCTTGGTCACCACTTCGATATACGACATTAACTTGTTTATTTGGCTCAATTTCACTCATCGTTATTGTTACTTTCTTAACGTACACAAATATAGTTACTATGCCGTCACTGCGTACAGTTGTGAGCGTTCGTTTTGAGCTCCTTTATATGTCGATTATCGCAGGAGTTATCGCTGTATTTTGCTGGAATATGGGCAATCGCTATATTTCATCTATTAACGGCATATTATTTATGAATTTAGTTCCTATCCTTGCCCTGATCGGTTCTATGTTTCGAGGTTATACAGTCGATAAAATTGAAATCGCTGGAGCTGCATTAACAATTATCGCGCTATTATGTAACAATTTATGGCAAAGAAAAGTAAACATAAAAATCCCCACCTCAGTTCGTTAGGTGGGGATTCTTCACATATGAACAGCTCTTGGCCATTCATGGTACATATTCGCTTTACATAATGCTTGTTCCATCCATTGCTCAATCTCTTTCGTGTACATTTCTATGAAAAATGTCTCAGACGGGAAAGAATGCAGTACTTCTGATATATATTGTGGATATAAAAACGGCATATTTATCATACCTTTTAATTGCGTCATAAACATTGTAAATGATATTTTCTGAAATTCTTGTTTCATTTGTCCTTGTCTAATAATTTGCTCTATATAATATCTTTCTTTAGAAAAATAAACGGTCATCACTTCACGAATTAATGTCGTATCAAGTGAAAGCTCTCGGTAGAAGAAACGTGTTAGTTCTCTATTTTCAAATTGATATCGTAACATCCCACGCACCATTTGCACCATCACATCTTTAGCCGACAAATATTCTCTCTGTTCAAACGAAATTTCAATCACATGAATATACCCTTCTAAAAAATCAGTAATAAGCTGTTCTAATAAACCTTGCTTCCCAGCAAAATAATATGAAATATTCGCTACATTCACATCCGCTCGCTTTGCAATGTCTCGCACCGACGTTCCATCATAACCTTTCGTATTAAACAACGATATTGCCGCATCAATTACTTTTTGTTTCGTCTGCTTCATGCGCTCACTTCCTCTCAATGAACAGCTATAGTTTAAATTTCTTGACTTTTAAGACAAATTCCTTTAATTTTCTATCGACAAAGTCATGTGAAATACATCGTATTTTGCTAATATTTTACACATCTCGATAAAAAAGGAGCTGTTTCCATGTTTACTAAAGAAAGTTATGCAGGATCTCGCGTGCAGCAATATGAGACAGTAATTAAACAACTGGATGCGTTATTAACTGGCGAATCAAACGTAGTCGCAAACTTATCAAATGCGTCCGCATTATTAAACCAATTTTTAGATCGCGTTAATTGGGTTGGCTTTTACGTAACAGAAGGAAATCAGCTTGTCCTTGGACCGTTCCAAGGAATGCCTGCTTGCGTACGCATTCCATTTGGACGAGGCGTTTGCGGCGTAGCAGCTGAAACAAAAACAACGCAGCTTGTAGCGGACGTTCACCAATTCCCAGGTCACATCGCTTGCGATAGTGCTTCTAATTCAGAAATCGTTGTACCGATTGTGAAAGAAGGAGCTGTCATTGGTGTACTTGACATTGATAGTCCTGAAAAAAATCGTTTTGATGAAGTAGATCAGCGCTATTTAGAAAAGTTTGTGGAAACACTCCTAAAACATATGTAAAAAGAAAAGAGCGAGTTATCGATTTAGTACGTCCTGTACAAAACCGATAGCTCACTCTTTTTTTATTGATTAACAGTAGATATTTTCTTTAATGCTTGCTCTAAATCAGAAACGATATCCTCCCAAGATTCTAAACCAACCGATAAGCGTATTAAATTATCGAAAATGCCCATTTCTTTTCTTAGTTCAGCTGGAATCGCAGCGTGCGTCATCGTTGCTGGATGCTGAATTAACGTTTCTGTATCTCCTAAACTCACCGCAATTGTAATAAAGTGGAGGTCATTAATAAATGCTTGCGTCTCTTCTTTTCCGCCTTTTACTGAAAAAGAAATAACACCGCCCCCGCGCTTCATTTGACGAGATGCTAATTCCCCTTCTGGATACCAAACACCTTCTACCGCATCATGTTTTCTTAAGAACGATACAATTTTTTCTGCATTATCACAATGACGATCCATTCTTACCGCTAACGTCTTTAACCCGCGTAATAATAACCACGCATCAAACGGCGCCATAATGCCGCCGATATCTTTTCGCATCGGGCGAATCTTTTCAACTAACGCTTTCGTTTTACAAATTGTTACACCCGCTACAACGTCACCATGGCCACCAATATATTTTGTCGCACTATGCACAACAGCGTCACAGCCAAGCTCAAGCGGTCTTTGTAAATAAGGTGAACAAAACGTATTATCAACAATGACAAGTAAACCATTTTGCTTCGCAACCTGAATAACTTGTTTTAAATCGATTAATTTCATTGTTGGATTAATCGGTGTTTCAACGAAAATAAGCTTTGTATTTGGACGAATTTTATTTTCAATATCAACCTCTGTCTCCATCTCACAAAACGAATGCGTAATCATAAATTTTTCTTCTAACACTTCTAAAAAACCGTACGTACACCCATATAATCCATTTGAACAAATAATATGATCTCCAGCCTTTAAAAAACCGATTAAAGTTGCTGAAATAGCTGCCATACCAGATCCGAAGGCAAGTGCTTCTTCTCCTCCTTCTAACACCGCCATACGTTCTTCAAATAATTTCACAGTCGGATTTCCAAGCCTTGAGTAAATATAAGATGGATCCACTCCCGCAAAACTCGCCTCTCCTTGCTGCGCAGTCTCAAATGTAAACGTAGAGGTTTGAAATAAAGGTGGTGTTAAACTTCCTTTATGTTCCTCAGGTGTATAACCGTGATGAATTAACGCTGTCTCCATATGCTTCTTTTTCATAAAAACATCCCCTTTATGTTTTTATTACCGCATATTCACCAGTAAAAAACTGATGAACGTTTTTACTACATTTTATGTAAGCGTTTTATTTGTGTTTCTATCTCTTCTTTTATATTGTTTTAAATTCCTTCTTATATTAATTTCCAAAATTTATATGCATAAAACAAAAACGTACTCGCTTGACGAAACTCTGGGTAAAAGATATAATAGCGTTTGTGTAAAATAAAAAGGCAGCCTTGTAATGTGAGTTTATCGTTTGTATTTTGTTCCTCTACGGAGGTGTATCTCGTAACTCCCTGCTGCTGGAGCGAAGGTACATGAAAACAAAATGCCCGTAAATATCGATTACGTCTGTTTTTATTTTACGTAAATAAAAACATTTTTAAAGGAGGAGTCAACTATGGCTCGTTATACAGGTCCAGCTTGGAAACTGTCTCGTCGTCTTGGAATCTCTCTAAGCGGCACAGGAAAAGAATTAGAAAAACGCCCTTACGCACCAGGTCCTCACGGTCCTAACCAACGTAAGAAACTTTCAGAATACGGTTTACAATTACAAGAGAAACAAAAACTTCGTCACATGTACGGCATGACTGAGCGTCAATTCCGTCGCACATTTGACCAAGCAGGTAAAATGCCTGGTAAGCACGGCGAAAACTTCATGATCCTTCTTGAAGCTCGTCTTGACAACTTAGTTTACCGTATGGGCTTAGCTCGCACTCGTCGTGCAGCTCGCCAATTAGTAAACCACGGTCACATCATGGTTGATGGCGCTCGCGTAGATATCCCATCTTACCGTGTAAAACCTGGTCAAACTATCAGCGTTCGCGAAAAATCTAACAGCCTTGTTGTTGTTAAAGAAGCGATCGAAGTTAACAACTTCGTACCAGAATACTTAACTTTCGATGCTGACAAATTAGAAGCTACTTACACTCGTCACGCTGAGCGTGCTGAGTTACCAGCTGAAATCAACGAAGCATTAATCGTAGAGTTCTACTCTCGTTAATGACAAAAAGCCAATCCTGTGGATTGGCTTTTTTCGTTTATATATAAAATAAAATTATTTATTTTCCTCTTTCTGAACATATACATAAGCATCTTTCTGCTCTTTATGTACATCCACCTTCGAATTCTCTGCAAGCTGACCCGCATTTAGCAAAGAAAAAATAATGAGCGCTTCTAGTGACATTTCGTTTTACCACTCCTTTCTAGTTGTTATACATTTATCATACCGCTTACATGTGATTTCCGTATGAACTCGAAAAGGAGATTACAACAAAAAGGTTACAGGCCTATGAATGCACGCTATAATAACCATTAAATAGGAGGTGGATTCTTTTTGACAATAAACCAAATGGTTCAACTCGGAAGTTCATTTATGCTATTTATTACTTCAGCACTGATGAGTTGGTATCAAGGGAGTAATTTAATAGATAATCCTGATGAATGGAAATATAGCGCTAAGTTTACGAATTACTTCAAAGGCACCGTTTCAAATTACCAAGATATTTATCAAATCGATTTCTTTATATATGCAGCAAAATTTTATCCAACAGCATTTATCGTTATGCTAGTTAGTTTACTTTATATGCTCATATTAATTCTTTATATTCTATTTTCAAAAAAAGATCCGGCGATTTAAATCCATACATAAAAAACCCCCAATCATAAACTTTTCAGCCTATAATTCGGGGTATTATTTGTTTATATTCGTTTCTAATTAGTAACGAATTAAGAAATATTTCTTTTTACCGCGGCGAATGATTGTGAATTTACCCTCGATGCGGTCGTTTTCTGTTACAACGTAGTCTAACGCTTGTGTACGCTCACCGTTTACGTAGATTGCGCCGTTCGTTACATCTTCACGTGCTTGACGTTTTGATGGAGAGATTTTGCTTTCTACAAGTAAGTCGATTAATACTGTATCTTCTGCAGTACGTTCTACAGATGGTACGTCTTTGAATCCTTGCTCGATTTCGCTTGCAGTTAGTTCTGCTACAGAACCGCTGAATAATGCAGCTGAGATTTTAATCGCTTGCTCTAATGCTTCTCCGCCGTGAACAAGTTTTGTCATTTCAGAACCTAATGCTTTTTGTGCTGCACGTTTTTCTGGCGCTTCAGCTACTTGCTTTTCAAGCTCAAGAATTTCTTCATGAGATAAGAATGTGAAGTATTTTAAGTATTTAACAACATCGCGGTCATCTGTGTTAATCCAGAATTGGTAGAACTCGTAAGGAGTTGTTTTCTCTGGGTCTAACCAAATTGCGCCACCTTCTGTTTTACCAAACTTCGTACCGTCAGATTTTGTAACAAGTGGAATTGTTAAACCGAATGCTTTCGCATCTTCCTCTGATTTACGGATTAATTCAAGACCAGCTGTAATGTTACCCCATTGGTCACTACCACCGATTTGCAGACGGCAATTATGGTGTTGGTATAAGTTTAAGAAGTCGTATGATTGTAAAATCATGTAACTGAACTCAGTGAATGAAATACCAGTTTCTAAACGAGATGCTACTGTATCTTTTGCTAACATATAGTTTAAACCGAAGTTTTTACCGATATCGCGTAAGAATGAAATTACATCTAAGTTACCAAGCCAGTCATAGTTGTTAGCCATTGTTGCTGGGTTGTCCACGTTTTCGAACTCTAAGAAGTTTGAAAGTTGGTTTTTAATGCTTTCTGTGTAGTAAGCAACTGTATCTTTCGTATTTAATGTACGCTCTGCTTTTTTACCACTTGGGTCACCGATCATACCAGTACCACCACCAACAAGTGCGATTGGTTGGTGACCAGCTAATTGGAACCGACGTAGCATTAATACTGGTAACATATGACCGATGTGTAAGCTATCTGCTGTCGGATCGAAACCACAGTATAATTTAACGCTTTCTTTTTCTAATAATTGCTCAAGGCCCTCAGCATCTGTTTGCTGATTAATTAGACCGCGAAATTCAAGATCTTGTAAAATACCCATATCCTACATACTCTCCTTTAAGTTCATTACTGGCGTGAAGGTTGAAAACATAAAAAAATCGCCCCTTCAAATAAGGGACGATTTTGATTATCGCGTTACCACCCTAGTTGCAGGCAAAAAAGCCTACCACCTTATTTACATAACGGCTTAGCACCGTCTTTTCCCTTTTGAATACAATTCAATCGAAAAAAGATGCTCTAGGGGCGTAATTCGCGATCATCTATGTGCTGATTTTCACCGACCATCAGCTCTCTAAAACAGGGAAATGATCACTACTTCTCCCTTTCCACGCTCAATTATTCATATACTTTTCTTTATACCATCATTTATATAGGCGTGTCAAATAGAGGTGGAATTTCTCTTCTTTCCAATCCTTTACAACGCCATAAAGAGTATCGTAATAAGAGAAAGAATTGGAACCCCAACTAACAACGATACATGAAACACAACCGATAAATCATTTCCAATGGTCGCCTCCACAGGATCTTTCGCCGGGGAACCAAGAAACCCGATTAATCGATCGAATCGACTTACCGTTTTTGGAAAGTCTGGTATTTCTACATGATCACTATCTAAATGTTGCTTTAACTTATATTCACTCTTAAAGGGATTTTCGCTCAATTTCATCCACCTCCAGCAATTGTTTCAATTTCTTTATTCCATTATGAAGTCTCGATTTCACTGTTCCAATCGGAATGTTTAATATTTCTGCAATTTCTTTTTGCTGCATATCATGATAATAAGAAAGGATTAGGACCGCTCTTTGCTCTTCTGGAACTTTCAAAATTGCTTCTCTTACTGTGAGCCGATCTTCGTGAGAAAATTCTTTTTCCGGAATCGGCACTAAAAATGGCAAAAGCGTACGCCACTTTTTTCTCCTATTCAATTTATTAATCATAAGACGATAACCAATTTGAAATAAATACGTTTTTATTTTACCTTTTTCAATTTCATACATATGTTTCTTACGCTCTAGCGTCAAAAACGTATCTTGCACAAGATCGATACTTAATTGTTCATCTCGGTTAAATCGATATAAAAATGTGTATAGCGCTGGTTTGATTAAAATATATAGTCTTTCTCCCGCTTGTTTATCTCCACTTTGATAAGCAAGCATGAGCTCCTCCTCAATCCCAATCTGCGCCATGATTTTTGATCTCCTTTATTCCTTTTAACGTTAATGAAATACGGGAAATTAAATATGCAATCGCAATAAAAATCCACAATTGTGATTGATTTGTAAAAAATTGCACATATGGGTTTTGAATCGTAAATCCCATTGCAACTAAAATATTTAACGCTTGCACACATATGCATGCATACAACGCAAGGCAGACAGAAATAGTATCAAATACATTCCAGCGAAAATACACTTTTGTTTTTGTAAAATCAATTTTATATCCATTTTTCCGTACTATATGTTTTCTATCAAATGGAATAATTATTGAAAACAGAACACCCATTATAGCTCCAGCTGTAAGCATTGATACTCTATATCCAATTGGTATCGGTAAGAAAAGACCACAAGAAAATACAACTATAATTCCAATTAAAGCAAAAGCAAGAAGTAATTTATTAGACATAAAAAAGCCTCCCTCATCTATTCTTTCACAAATGTATACAGACGAGGAAGACACTTCGTTCAAATATTATTTTAATTTTTTTATAATCTTTGCGGGATTCCCGCCAACTACTACATTATTAGGTACATCTCTCGTTACGACAGCACCAGATGCGATCACCGCATTGTCTCCAATTGTTACACCTGGATTAATAATTGCTCTTCCGCCAATCCATACGTTATCGCCAATTGTAACTGGTTTTCCGTATTCTGATCCGCTTATGCGCTCTACTGGATCAAGCGGGTGTGTTGCTGTATAAATGTGAACACCTGGAGCTAACATACAGTTCACTCCGATTGTTACCGGGCATACGTCTAAAATCGTACAGTCAAAGTTCGCGTAAAAATTTTCGCCAACGTGAATGTTATAACCGTAATCACATCTAAAAGAAGATTCAAGATGAATATTATCTCCTGTCGTTCCAAATAATTCTTTTACGATTTCGCTACGCTCTTTCAATTGCTCTTCTGGCGTATCATTTAATTTTCTCGTTAATATACGTGCTTGCTCTCTTTCTTGTACTAAAACTGGATCAGCCGGTATGTACATTTCTCCTAGTATCATCTTTTCTTTTTCTGTTTTCATCATACTCCCCCCTTTAACTTATATATAAGTTAATAATAACATAAAAAAAGGCCTGAACATTTTTCGTTCAGACCTTCCTCTCTTAATCTTCCATCGTTGATAAGTCACCTGTTGGTAAATTTAACTCCCACGCTTTTAATACGCGGCGCATAATTTTACCACTTCTCGTTTTCGGTAATTTATCTCTAAATTCAATTTGCCTTGGCGCTGCATGAGCTGCTAGGCCTTTCTTTACAAATTGACGAATTTCTTCTTTTAATTCATCAGATGGTTCGTATCCTACTCGAAGTGCGATAAATGCTTTAATAATTTCGCCGCGCACTGGATCAGGAATACCAATTACACCTGCTTCTGCAACAGCAGCATGCTCGATTAATTTACTTTCTACTTCAAACGGACCAACGCGCTCACCTGACGTCATAATTACATCGTCAATACGTCCTTGGAACCAGAAGTATCCATCTTCATCCATATAGGCAGAGTCACCTGATACGTACCAATCTCCCGGCATGAAATAAGATTCATACTTTTGCTGGTTATTCCAGATCCCGCGCATCATAGATGGCCAACCTTTCGCAATTGCTAAGTTACCCATTGTGTATGGAGGAACTTCATTTCCTTCATTATCAACAATCGCTGCTTTCACACCTGGAATTGGTTTACCCATTGAGCCTGGGCGAATTTCCATACAAGGGTAGTTACAAATAACTTGTCCACCTGTTTCTGTCATCCACCACGTATCATGAATACGAAGTCCAAATGCATTCATACCCCAGCGAATTACTTCTGGATTTAACGGCTCACCAACGCTTAATACGTGACGAACTTGTGATAAGTCGTATTTTTTAATTGCGTCTTGTCCAGCTCCCATTAACATACGGAACGCTGTTGGTGCGCTGTACCAAACCGTCACACCGTAATCTTGCAGTGCTTCATACCAAGCTTCTGGACTAAAGCGTCCACCTAAAATAACATTTGACGCTCCAACTAACCACGGTGCGAAAATACCGTAAGCAGTTCCCGTTACCCAGCCCGGGTCAGCTGTGCACCAATATACGTCATCTTCTTTTAAATCTAATACCCATTTCGCCGTTTGATAGTGCTGAACCATTGCATTTTGCGCATGAAGCACACCCTTTGGCTTACCAGTAGAACCAGACGTATAGTGAAGAATTAAACCATCTTCACGGCCTAACCATTCAATATGTAATTCTTTTGAAGCTTGTTCAAATAAAGGATTGAACGCTACCGTTTTACCGCCTTCTTCTACATTATCTCCAACAAGGAAAACTGTTTTTAAAGCAGGTAAATCATTTAATGGTACACGCTCTAATAACTCAGGCGTTGTAATTAACACCTTCGCTTCACTATCTTCTAAACGATCGCGAACCGCACCTTCCATAAATGCTTCAAATAACGGTCCAACAATTGCTCCTAATTTCACTGCACCTAAAAGTGCGAAATATAACTCTGGAGAACGTGGCATAAAAATAAAAACGCGATCGCCTTTTTCTACATCGCCATAATTTTTCAGGACATTCCCTGCTTTATTAGAAAAATCCTTCATTTCCTTAAATGTATATTTCTCTTTTCGCGATCCATCTTGATAATAAAGAGCTACTTTATTCTTTCGATCGGATTTCGCATGCTTATCAATTGCCTCATACGCCATATTTACTCGGCCTGTTTCATTCCAAGTAAAGTTTTTATTAACCTCTTCCCAGTTAAAATTCGCGTATGCCTCATCATAATTCGGCAAATTATTTTCTCCTTTAATGACAGGAAGCGTTTCTACTTTCATACTTTACATCCCCCTCCTATGTATTCTATTATCTATTATAATGATATTATTTAAAATTTTCAGTATATTTGTTGATTTTTAGACAAATTTTTAATGACAAAATTCGATTCACATCGCATATATTATAAAGTACGATATTAATAGATTCACAAACCCTCAAGGTGGTGAGCAATACATTGATTCATAAAAAAATATACAATGCTAGAAACTTAAAAACAGCGAAAGGCACTTTAATTATTGAAGGTCCTGTCTCTACACATAATCTTGAAATGTATGAATTTCATCCAGATTTAGTTGCATTTCGTCCTGCTGAACAGCAATATAAAGCAATTGTCGAAATTTCTAAATTACCAGAAGCTCGACTCATTATTGCTAGACATGACCAAATGATTGTTGGATATGTTACATATTTATATCCTGATCCACTTGAACGATGGTCAGAAGGAAAAATGGAAAACTTAATTGAGCTTGGGGCAATTGAAGTAGTCCCAGCCTTCCGCGGGAGTTCTGTCGGAAAGAACTTACTAGAGGTTTCTATGATGGACGATTATATGGAAGATTACATTATATTGACGACTGAATATTATTGGCACTGGGATTTGAAACAAACAGGATTGAATGTGTGGGAATACCGAAAAGTAATGGAAAAGATGATGAATGCCGGCGGGTTACAATGGATGGCTACAGACGATCCTGAAATTTGTTCACATCCCGCCAACTGTTTAATGGTCCGCATCGGTAAACGCGTTGATACGGATTCTATTCAAGCTTTTGATCGTCTACGTTTTCACAATCGTTTTATGTATTAATAAAGGGGGCAACTGGAATGATTGTAGAAGAAATTATGAATCAAAATGTAGTTACACTACATCCAAACGATACAATCGAAACAGCAATCCGAACGATTCGCACGAAAGGAATTCGGCACATTCCAATTGTCGATCAAAATAATCACGTCGTAGGCATTATTTCTGATCGGGATGTAAGAGATGCAAGTCCGTCTATTCTAGACGAACAAGTTTCACTCGATATGCTACAGCAACCGCTTGAACTTATTATGAAACATCCTGTAATGACTTGCCATCCTCTCGATTTCGTTGAGGAAATTGCTACTTTATTTTTTGAAAATAAAATTGGCTGCCTTCCTGTTACAAAGGCTGGTAAGTTAGTTGGAATCATTTCTGAATCTACAGTATTACACACGTTAGTAAAATTAACAGGAGCACATCAACCAAGTTCGCAAATTGAAATTCAAGTGAAAAACGAACCTGGTATTCTTGGAAAAGTCGTTGCTATTTTTAGTGATTTACAAATAAATATCGTGAGCGTTCTCGTCTACCCAGCAAAAGATGAGAATGATAAAGTACTTGTTTTCCGCATTCAAACGATGAATCCTCTCAAAGTGATTGATGCACTTGAAGCAGAAGGCTATCGCGTATTATGGCCGAACATCATGGGGATGCAAGCATGAGTAGCGCGTTTATTTATTCGGATGACTTTCGGGGCTATTCATTTAGCCCTGATCATCCTTTTAACCAACTGCGCGTCACACTTACGTATGATTTATTACAAAAGGGCGGTTTCATCTCTCCCTCTCAAATCATCTCACCACGGATGGCTACAGATGAAGAGATTGCCTACGTTCATACAGAGGAGTACATAAATGCGGTAAAACGTGCTGGAGAAGGAAATTTAGAAAAATCAATTGCGATGACATATGGACTTGGAACAGAAGATACACCGATGTTTCCAAATATGCACGAAGCAAGCGCATTGCTCGTTGGTGGTACATTAACAGCTGTCGATGCTGTTCTTTCCGGAAAAGTAAAACACGCGCTTAACTTAGGAGGCGGCTTACATCATGGCTTCCGTGGTAAAGCATCTGGCTTTTGTATTTATAACGACAGTTCTATCGCAATGAAGTATATTCAGAAGAAATACGGTTTACGCGTCCTATATATTGATACAGACGCTCATCACGGTGATGGTGTACAGTGGTCATTTTATGATGACCCTAACGTATGCACCATTTCATTACATGAAACTGGTCGCTATTTATTCCCTGGAACTGGTGCTGTAAACGAACGTGGACAAGGTAATGGTTATAGTTATTCTTTTAACGTTCCACTCGATGCTTTTACAGAAGATGAATCGTTCTTAGAATCATATCGAACTGTTGTAAAAGAAGTTGCAGCATACTTTAAACCGGATATTATTTTAACGCAAAATGGTGCTGACGCACATTATTATGACCCACTTACACATCTTTGTGCAACAATGAATATTTACCGCGAAATACCGAAACTCGCTCGTGAAATTGCTAATGAATATTGCGACGGTCGCTGGATCGCTGTCGGCGGTGGTGGCTATGACCATTGGCGCGTCGTTCCAAGAGCTTGGGCACTCATTTGGCTCGAAATGAACAACATCCAAAACATCTCAGGTTATCTCCCTCCAGAATGGATTGAAGCTTGGAAAGGACAAGCAGAAACAGAACTTCCCCTCACATGGGAAGATCCAGACAACATGTATAAACCTATCCCCCGTAAACCAGAAATTGAAGAAAAAAACGCATTAACTGTAGCGAAATCCCTTGAAATCATTCGGAATAATATGACAAAATCTTTGTACTAAACGAAAAGGAGGCTCGTTTTTGAATAGCCTCCTTTTATTTATTGTCGGTTTCTGTCGGTAAGTCGAGATATTTTAATAATCGCTGATATATTTCGAAATGCGCCGATATATTTTCATTTCATAACAGCCTGGCCCAACTTTTATGAGAAAAGGTAGTGATATTATGTGGAAACGACAAATGATCCACACGAAACGTGGTACATTTGAACTCTTTACAAAAGGAGATGGCGAATCGCTTTGTATTACACATCACTATTCACAATTTAATGAAACTGGTGATTACTTTGCGGATGTTTTTACTGCTACGCATCGTGTATTTCTCATTAATTTACGAGATACTGGTCGCTCTGTAACCGCCCAGTCAGAAAACGAATTAAGCATGATTGAAACAATCCACGACTTAGAAGCAATACGAGAAGCATTACAACTTCCAACATGGCATTTCGCTGGTCATTCAACAGGTGGTATGCTTGGACTTTTATATGCGATTACATATCCAAATTCCTTACAATCATTAGTCGTAGCAGGAGCTGCAGCAAGTAACTATACCGAAACACCATTTTGCATTTATCACCCAGCACATCCACAGTTTCAATATATGCAAGAGCTCATCGAAAACTTAAAAAGCCCTCACCTTACAAGCGAAGAATGGAAAGAACTATCTACTAAGAGAACAAAATTATCATTGTATAAACCAGAAAACTACAACTCTTATTTTTGTAAACCAATCAAAAAAACAATGTCCGCTAACCGGATGAACGCTTTCGCCAATGAATATCCGTTATTTGATTTAAGGGAGTATTTACCTTCTATAAAAACAAAAACACTAATTATGTGCGGAAGACACGATGTGCAGTGTCCTATTCAATATTCTATCGAGTTACATGAGGGTATATGCGATTCTACTTTTGTGACATTTGAGGAGAGCAACCATTATCCTTTTTTAGAAGAGGCTACTCAGTTTACTTCTACTACTCAAACATTTTATAAATCGTTAGTACCGTTATTATTAAGAAAACCTAAACACTGACAAAAAGCTCACAGCCTCTATAAGGCTATGAGCTTTTTCAAAAGAAATATTTCACACTAGTAACAACCAAAAGAAGAACAGAAAAAATCACTCAACCTAAATCAATAAATACTGACTTTTTATCTCCTTTTTTAAACTTATCATAAAACTAGAAATTATTTTAATTGCAAAAAAGACCATCATAAATAACCAACCGAAATGATCATTCGTAGAATCTTCATCATAAAACATTTGTATTGCACCAATAATCAATAAGATAAGTACGATATTAGTTCCAATCTTTAAAGCCTTGTTTGATTTATTATCTTTTAATATATCCCCCAACATATAGCACGCTCCTCATGCTCTCCTCTGTTTTGTTTCTCTTTACATTTTAACATAAATTACCTATTCCTTCCTTTTCATTCGAATAACATACAAAAAACCTGCCAATTACTCGGCAGGTTCCCTACACATTAAAACGATAACCAGCTCCCCATACTGTTTCAATATATTGCGGGTGGGCAGGATCTCTTTCAATTTTTTCACGTAGCTTTCTAATGTGGACGACAACAGTGGCTAAATCACCAGCGGAATCTAATCCCCAAATGCGTTCAAATAACTGTTCTTTATTTAATACTTGGTTTGGATGTGTTACAAAGAATGTTAATAAATCAAATTCCTTCGTTGTAAATGCCACTTCTTCATTGTTTATAAAAACTTTCCTCGCTCGTTGATCGATAGAAATTCCGTGAATATATAACGTATCACGTTGCTTACTTACATTTCCTGATAATCTTTCATAACGGGCAATATGTGCTTTTACTCTTGCAACTAATTCGCTTGGACTAAACGGTTTCGTTATATAATCATCCGCTCCTAATCCGAGTCCGCGAATTTTATCTATATCTTCTTTTTTTGCTGAAACAAGTAGAATCGGAATATCTTTTACAGCACGTATTTGTTTACAAATTTCGAATCCGTTCATTTTCGGGAGCATAATATCTAAAATAATTAAATCATAGTCTTCTTGCAGGGCTATTTGTAAACCTATTTCTCCTGAATGCTCTACATCAACTTGGAAATCATTAATTTCTAAATAATCTCGCTGTAATTCTGCAATACTTACTTCATCTTCTATTAATAAAATTCTTTTCAATTTACTCACCACATTCCTCTACTTTTTCCAATGAGAAGAAAATGCTTGTGCCTTTACCAAGCTCGCTTTCCGCCCAAATTTCCCCGCCATGTTCTTCAACAATTTGCTTCGCTATTGCTAAACCAAGTCCACTTCCACCTGTGCTAGAATTTCGCGATTGTTCTGCACGATAAAAACGTTCAAAGATATACGGTAGCGTATCAGATTCTATACCTGATCCATTGTCCATCACTTTCACAATAACTTTATTGTTATCACTCGATACTGTTACAGTAATTTTCTTCTCTTCTTTATCCATGTACTTCACACTATTATGAATTAAATTTGATATAACTCTATTTATCTTTTCGCAATCAGCCGTTACATATAATGGCGATGAATGTAATTGTAAGTTAACTTCTATACCTTCTTCACTTAAATCCATCTGCATCTCTTCTATTAATTCTTGCATAAACGTATTTAATTCAACTGTCTCAAATTGGAATGGAACTCGATTCAAATCGAGCTTTGAAAACAAAAAGAGTTCATCAATGAGTGTGTCCATATGTTTTGCCTTCGTGTGAATTGTCGTTAAATACTTATCCATTTTTTCTGGCGTATTTGCTACCCCGTCCTTTATTCCCTCTACATATCCGATAATAGATGTAATCGGTGTTTTTAAATCATGCGATATGTTTGAAATAAGTTCTTTTCGATTTTCTTCATACTGCGTTTGTACTTCAATCGATTCTTTTAACTTCTTCCTCATTTCCTCAAATCCTTGATTTAATTGACCTATTTCATCGTGCGATGTAACTGGCATTTGAAAATCTAAATTTCCTTCTTTAATTTTCTCTGTTGCGCCTTTCAATACAAAAATTGGTTTTATTACACTTCTTGAAACGAGATAACTTAATAACCCAATAAGTAAAATAGCTAATAGTAAAAGCGATACGAATAAGATTGGAAATAATTTTTGTGTAAGATCTACAAATGAACTTTGCTTTTTTAGTACAAATATACTCCCTTCTTCTTTCTCTGCAAAATAAAAATCAAATTTTACATATCGATAAAATGTATCACCTAGTTCCGTTGTACCACGACTATTAATATTTGCTGCTTCAAATTTCGGAAGGGCTTCTGTTAAAGTCGAACTTTCAAAACCCTTTGTAGCATAAGAAATGTTTTCTCCCTTTCTTACAATTATTTTCACGCCTTCTTTTTCAATTGATGAAACGAACGATTCATCTAATAATTGAGATTGATGTTGCTTTGCCGCTAATTTTAATTCAAGATAGGCATTCTCTTCTTCTGGTGTAAGCGGCTTTTGAATGTAAGAACTTTTATAGAAATTTTTCACTGCTTCCAAGTCACCTGTTATCGAAAAAACAATTAAAAATCCCGCGACTAATATGAGCGTAATAGAAACGAGAATTACAGCAATATAAGAAAATAAAAACCTTGTTTTAATAGACATCATTTACATCCTCACTTTACCCATCCTTCATATTCATAAGCATAAAAATATATGTTCAAATACTCAAGCGATTTTATAGTAATTTTAGCGTCAGTTTATAAAAATTTAATGTTCCTATTTTACAGTTGAAATTAGGAGGTTGAAATTCCATGTTCAAAAAAACATTCAGTATGATATGTTGCGTAATTTTTTTACAAGGATGCTCGCAAGAACAAGAAGTAAAAAAGGAGATGACAAACATGGAGACTGCACTACTAGCAGCTACTGAAAAAAATGAAACGAATACTGTTATATCTTTACTAAAACAAGGCGCAAATATAAATGCGACGGATAATCAAGGACGCACTCCGCTTATGATTGCTACATACAAAAATGATGTAAAAACCGCAAAAGCGCTTATCGAATCTGGTGCTGATGTAAATATCCAAGATGACATGAAAAACAATCCCTTTCTATACGCCGGTGCGGAAGGTTACTTAGACATTTTAAAGCTAACAATTGATGCTGGTGCAGATCCTACGATTACAAATCGTTACGGTGGAACAGCTCTTATCCCAGCCTCAGAACATGGCTATATTGAAGTTATAAAAGAACTCCTCACTCGAACAAATATTGATGTAAATCATGTAAATAACCTCGGATGGACAGCTTTAATGGAAGCCATCGTACTAAATAACGGAAACGAAACACAGCAACAAGTCATTCGCCTTCTTATTGAGCACGGTGCAGATGTAAATATTCCAGACCATGATGGTGTTACCCCGTTAGAGCATGCTCGCGCTCATCACTTTGAAGAGATAGAGAAGATTTTGTTAGAAGGACGTAAGTAAAAAGCTAATTTTTGCCTTCCTCCCCCACCCTATGCTACATTTAAGCCGTTACATTAATATTAATAGGGTGGGAATAAAAATGAACAAACCTAAAATTGGGATGATTGGACTTGGAAGTATTGCGCAAAAGGCCTATCTTCCAACACTTACAAAAGAAACTGATTGGAATTTTGTAGGGGCGTTTACACCTAACGCAGAAAAAAGAAAACAAGTTTGCCAGCAATACCGGATTCAAGACTTTCATTCTATTGAAATGTTAGCTTCGGAATGCGATGCAATCTTCGTGCATAGTTCAACTGCATCACATTATGAAATCGTTTCTGAACTTCTGAAAAAAGGGATCGACGTTTATGTTGATAAGCCGCTAGCAGCTACAGTGGAACAAGCTGAGCAACTAGTCGAGTTGAGCGAGAAATATAACCGAAAATTAATGGTCGGATTTAATCGCAGATTCGTTCCTATGTATGTCGCTGCCAAAGAACAGGCTAATGATATTTCATGGATTCGAATTGAAAAGCATCGCACAAATAAAGTCGGGCCATATACGTACGATTTCACTATGTTAGATGATTATTTACACATTGTAGATACAGCTCGCTGGTTAGCTAATAATGACCTTAACGTCGTTCACAATATGATGCAAATCAATGAAAAGAATGAACTTCTTTACGGACATCATACATATACAACTCCAAGTGGACTGTTACTTTCTACTGCAATGCATCGCCATGCCGGTACAAATTTAGAACAAATTGAACTTGTAACGCCAGGGAAAATCATTCGCGTAAAAAATATGAACACATTTGAAATTGAACAGGAAAACTCAGTTTCACAAAGCGGTTCCCCATCATGGGATACAACGTTAAAACAACGTGGTTTTGAAGATGCTGTTCATCATTTTATTGAATGTGTACAAGGAGATACAAAGCCTGTTGTAGATGGATTAGAAGGATTAAAAACGCAGCAAATGCTACAATCTTTACTAGATGATGTAAACAAAAATTAAAACGGATACATTTTTCAGAATTTACTTTCATTCCCATTTCCTCTTTATTTCTCTCGTAAATTTCTATAGAATATGTTGATAGGAATTATAAATTTCATAATGAATCGTGGAAAGGATGGGATTAACACATGTGGAACGAGTTTAAAAAATTCGCATTCAAAGGTAATGTAATCGATTTAGCTGTCGGGGTTGTAATCGGTGCTGCATTCGGTAAAATCGTTAGTTCTTTAGTAAAAGATATCATCACACCATTACTTGGTATGGTATTAGGTGGCGTTGACTTTACAGATTTAAAAATTACATTCGGTAAATCATCTATTATGTATGGTAACTTCATCCAAACTATTTTTGATTTCTTAATTATTGCAGCTGCTATCTTTATGTTTGTTAAAGTTTTCAACAAACTAACATCTAAAAGAGAAGAAGAAAAAGAGGAAGGACTTCCAGAACCAACAAAAGAAGAAGAACTTCTTGGCGAAATTCGCGACTTACTAAAACAGCAAAACTCTTCTAAAGATAGAGCATAATTGAACGGATAAAAAGGCATGTCCCTCGGGACATGCCTTTTCTATATGTTATAACGTTTCCGAATTCATATGAATAAATAAAATAATACCAGCAACCATAAGTACCATAATGCTACCTGCAAATAGTGTAATACCAATAAACATTAAACTTGTGCTCATATCTACTGATACACTTTCAATAAAAATAGAAATTACATACGTGATAAGGGCAATTCCTGCAAGAATACTTCCTGGAACAAATCGCTTTAAGCCATTTTGTTTTAACGTCATATATGCAAAAATAGCAGTCATACAAAGCGTAATTATCCAAAGAACGATCATCTCTTCTCCCCCCTCACAAGCCTTTTCTTTCTATTATACATGACATTGCCCTATAATAGGTAAATTTGCACTTATGTGACATATAACAAGGAATCATACAATTTATAGAGAAATCTTCTAAATAAGCTATAAACTATGGAGAATTTCAATTGGAAGATGATATTGTAGGATATTTTAAACAAGTAGAGCGATTCGATTAAATTACAATTGACTTAGACAAAGATGAAACCATTATTACTGGCCATGTGAAACAATATGATCCTTCTAGATTAGAACAGTTAATACAAAGTTTTAAAACGCACTGCCCAAACATGCCTTGAACATAATTTACGAAGCGCTGAAGAACTTTTTGCATTTTGGAAAAGAAATTGACCACTAGGAAAATATGGATATTTTTCATATAAATCGATATAATTACCATATACAAATATTCTTTGTAAGGGAGTGTTCATAATGATTTGGATTTCACTAATCGTATTAGCTTATTTCATCATTCTCGTCCCAATACAGTACAACTACATTAAAATGCTCAAAGAAAAACAGAAAAAAATGAATGTCTCACAAAACGAACTATATGACAACATGTCTTATGAAGAATCCCAAGTGCATTACCATTATCAAAGTAACTTATTTACAATACCTGCTTCGCTTGTCGCAAGTATTATTTATAAAGTGAAACATGCAGCATAATGTGTACGCTGTAAAATTATTGTTTGAGTCTGTTCATGCTGGTGAGCCTGATCCTACGAAAATTGATGAGCATTATGAAGAGAATCACGATACACTTTTTGAAGAAAGTATTATTCTTGTTAAAGCAAACAGTTTAGAAGAAGCTCATGAACTAGGTGAAAATATAGCTATACAATCGGAGCACACATACGATAATATGTATGATGAGCAAATCACATGGACGTTCCGAAAAGTGTTACATGTGTTTGAATTAGACGATACGCCATTTGAAACTGGAAAAGAATTGTACGCAAGATTTTTACACGTTAAGAAAAATGAAACTGTAGATACAGTAATTGAAAAATATTATCCTGAATATGAATAAAAGCTCACAGCAATCGCTGTGAGCTTTTTTATACTTACTTCGTTGAATCTCTAAATTGGATACGGTGAGGTAAGATAACAGTGTGATCTTCCACTTTTTCTTTGTTCATATACTTTGTTAATAGACGCATTGCTACTGCACCGATATCATACATCGGTTGTACAACTGTTGAAAGTTGCGGACGAACCATTAATGCAAGGCGTGTATTATCAAAACCAAGTACTTCTACGTCAGTTGGTACGTTTAATCCAGCGTCTTGTGCTGCGTGGATTACACCTAGTGCCATTTCATCAGACGATACGAAGATTGCTGTTGGCTTTTCATCATTGCTCCAAAGCTTTTCGAATGCTTCGATACCTGAGTCATATGTGTAATCTCCATCGATTACAAGATTTTCATCATATGAAATACCTTCTTCTTCTAAAGCTTTTTTATAACCTTGTAACTTCTTCGCGCTTCCCGCTTTATCAATGAATGGACCAGAGACGAAACCGATACGCTTATGTCCTTGCTCAATAAAGTGCTTCATTGCATCATAAGCTGCTTGTGTATAATCAATATTTACTGATGGCGTTTCATTTTGCTCATCGAATGACGCTGCTAATACAATTGGTACTGGAGATTTTTTAAATTCTTCAATGTGAATGTCTGTAATATCTTCACCCATGAAAACAATTCCGTCCACTTGCTTTCCAAGCATCGTATTTAATAAATGGAACTCTTTCTCTTTGTTTTGGTCAGAGTTACTTAAAATGATGTTATATTTGTACATTGTTGCGATATCTTCAATTCCACGTGCAAGTTCTGCATAAAACGTATTTGAGATATCAGGAATAATAACACCTACTGTAGTTGTCTTCTTACTTGCTAGTCCACGTGCTACCGCATTTGGGCGGTACCCTAAACGATCAATTGCTTCTAATACTTTCTTTCTTGTTGTAGGCTTTACATTTGGGTTACCGTTCACAACGCGTGATACGGTAGCCATTGAAACGTTCGCTTCGCGCGCTACATCATAGATTGTTACGTTCATCTCATCGCACACTCCTTCTATTTTTGTTATCTATTTTTATGTATCGGTTACTTGAATGAAAAAAAGACATCAACTCTATTTGCAGATGCCACCAATCGTCCCGAGTTCTTCCTTTTACTAATGATACGATAAAAACGCAGGCTCATACAATATTTTCCCGCAAAAGTTTCGAAAAAATTCGCTTCTTTTCTCGTATTTTCGTATTTTTTATGAAAAAAGAGCATTTTTTGTAAAAAAATAGATGTTTCCTAAGTAGAAATCTTATTTTAAGCAGTACGATAGTAAATGAAATTTATATCGACGATTTTTCGAATATATGAACCGTAACTCGAAATATATCAGCGATTTTCCAAATATATCTACCACAACTCTAATTATATCAGCGATTTTTTAAATATATCAACTTACCAACAAAAATCGACAATGACAGTCTCTATACAGATGCCCCAAAACGCCTTATTGGAACAGCTCATTAAAAGTTTTTATAATTTACTTCCAAATGATTTTAATTCATTCATAAAATCATTGAACTGCGGAATATTCATTTGCTGCGCTTCATCTGATAAAGCTACAGCGGGATTTGGATGTACTTCAGCCATAATTGCGTCTGCACCAATTGCCATCGCTGCTTTTGCAGTTGATAAGAGAAGGTCACGTCGCCCTGTAGAATGCGTTACATCGACAACAACAGGTAAATGTGTTTCTTTCTTTAAAATCGGTACAGCGGAAATATCAAGCGTCTTACGCGTCACTCTTTCATACGTGCGAATACCTCGTTCACATAAAATAATGTTCCCATTTCCCTTTGCCATAATATATTCTGCCGCATTAATGAATTCTTCAATCGTTGCTGATAGACCACGTTTTAATAATACTGGTTTATTTACAGCACGAGCTGCCCTTAGCAAATCAAAGTTTTGCATATTGTGAGTGCCAATTTGAATAACATCAACGTAATCTAATGACATCTCAATATCATTTGGATTTAAAATTTCACTAATAACAGCCAAATCATATTTATCTGCTACTTGGCGTAAAATTTGTAATCCTGCTAATCCAAGACCTTGAAAATCATACGGTGAAGTATGTGGCTTGAAAGCACCACCACGCATTAATTTCAACAATCGTATCTTCTATTTTTTCTTACAAGACACAAGTAGTGCTTTACGATGATCCTCTTCTTGTAACTCTAAACCAACTTGAAAAATTTGTTTGAAAATATGTTGTAAAGTCGAAGTTTCAAATGGACCATTATTATTCTCTACAATTAAATCCAGCATATTTCTTTCACGTACAGGATCAAAACGTTTCACACCTTATACTTCTTTTAAAGTACCAACTTCTCGTACGAGACGACCTCTTTCGTTTAATAACTCTAATATTTGTAAATTAAGTTGATCAATTTCAGAACTTAAACGACCTAATTGTTGTGATGCCATAAAAAAGCCACATCTTTCAAATTCCTATATATTACTTTTTTAAGATAACTTATTATAGTTGATACATATACGATTGTCACACGATATACAGCAATGAATTATCATCAAAAAACATTGTATATTTTCATTTAAAATAAAAAAAAGACAGTTTACATACTGTCTTTTTTACAAGAAGGAAACAAACGGTTTATCACTGTTTTTCTCTTTTATAATAACGGCCTCAATTTTACTCTCGGACTTGATCTGTAATTGTACTTTCGCATCTTTAGGCAATTTGTCCAACATACCTTGCGCAGCCAATTGGGTAAGAGCCATTAATTCTGTTTTACCGTTATATTTAATAACAATATTCATATTTAATGTATCCATTTGATCTTTCTTATAAGAAACTTTTGCGTTGACTGGAATAAAATCTCCAGTAGAAAAACCTTTTATTTCCTTAGCAAAGTTAGTTATTTTTGTATTATCTTCTCCATGTGCTTGTGTAAATTCATCAGAAGGATATGAATACGACTTTTCATCAATTGTACTCCAATTTCCAAGGTTCGTATCATTCTTTTGAACAGTAGCACTAGCAATATACGTACCATTTTTTAAAGAACTTGTACTTTCTTGCTTAAAGATAGCAAACGTAATTGGAGATTTGTTATATTTATCATTTTTGTTAATAGCTTCAATAAGTTGTTTAGCAACTTCAGACCCTTTAGACATAGCTTCTTCATTCGATACACTTGAAGACATAGCTAAGCCAATCATAACACCAGATAAACTTAATTCATTTGAATTCTGTTTTCCGAAATAGTCTTGTTCTATAATATTCGTCAAAACTGGCGCTTCTACTTTCGCAACTAGTTCATCAACTAGTTTCTCTGGAATATACTGATTTAATTGCAGTACGTGGCTCTCTGTATCAAATTGCTGCGTTGCAATATTTATTAAACCATTTTCATACTCTGCTAAATCTAATTTAGAATTTGTTTTTATATTAGCTGTATTAATAACCTTTTGTTCTTTTAAAGGAATAACAGTTCTATAATAATCTTTAGAAACAGCAGTTCTCGGAATCATACTTTTTTCTTTTGTATCTTTTTGTATAACTTCATCCTTCTTACTAATCGTATTACTATTGTTACTACAAGCTCCCAGTAATAAACTTACGACTGCGAAGGATAATGCCATTTTCTTCATTACTTAAAACCTACTTTCAACAATCTAGTTATTTAGTTTGAACTATTAATAGTGTACCATTAAATATATTTCAACAAAAACAAAAAAAAGAAGCAAGCACCTTTAGCTTGCTTCTTTTTACTTTATATTCTCTTCTAAAGCATCTTTTTTAATATTCCAATGAGATGTATTCCATACTACCATCCCATCTTTTATGTATAGCACTTGCGGTGATTCATGTCTAATACTGTATTGTTCTGCAACACGATTTGACACATCTCTTGCATCTTGTACGTATAAGTAATACGCTGGCACTTCTCTTTCTTCACTGCAATACGCTTGAAATTCTGTGTATGCACCGTGACTAATCGGGCATGTCGTACTATGTTTAAAAAGAACATACGGCTCATTCTTTTCTACTAAGACTTCAAGCTCTTCAATTGTTTCAAGCTTTGTCATATTCATCACGATTCACCTCTCATACGAAATCTAGAGCGCTTCTCTTTCTTTTCAGCGTTTTTCTCAATTCTTTCTAATTTACGCTCTTCTTTTTCAACCTTCTTCTCTTGTCTCGACGCACGGTAATGATTGTATACTTCAATCGCCGCACTGCTCCACTGTACAACTTGCGCTACTTTATCAGCGTTATTTTCAATTTCGTCCGTTACAGAGTCTGATACATTACGAAGCTTCGTATTTAAAGATTGGATTGTCGTTCCAATCCCATCTACACCCGCTACCACTTTATTTAATGACTGTGACTTCTGTTGAATATCATCAGCTAACGCATTCGTTTTATGTAATAATTGCTCTGTCTCTACGCTAATTCCTTGCATTTGTTTTTCTAAACCTTCTAACGTGCTTGCAACGTTTTCTAACGTCTTCTGAACCGATAACAACGTTCTGCATACATACACTACTAATACTGCGAAAGCAACCGCGATAATAGCCGCACTTACATATAAAAGAACTTGCATTTCATCACTTCCTTTATCTTTTTCATACTTTCCCCTATTATACAATCATTTTCCGTTTCATTCTAATCCCTATCTCATCATTAGAATTTTCATACTTATTCGTTAACTGTAACATAAATCATTCAACAAATTCCACTAAGTAGGTTACAATAGGAGAGGATACATAATTAGTAGGGAGGCTTTACATATGAAAGATCCACGTATTGAAAAGTTAGCATACAATTTAATTAACTACTCTATCCGCTTACAAAAAGGTGAAAAAGTATTAATTGAAAACTTTGGCTTACAAAAAGAACTTGTAACTGCACTTGTAAAAGAAGCATATGCAGCTGGTGGTTTCCCATTCGTCTCTTTAAAAGATCATCAAGTAGATCGCTCTTTATTAATGGGTGCTACTGAAGAACATTTCGAACAAATCGCTGCATATGAAGCAAGCGTAATGAAAGACATGGACGCTTATATCGGTCTTCGCTCTGGCGATAATATTAATGAACAAGCTGACGTTCCAAGTGAGCGTATGAAAGTTCATGGCCAAACAGTTGGCAAAAAAGTTCATAGAGACATTCGCGTTCCAAAAACACGCTGGGTTGTTCTTCGCTACCCAAATGCTTCTATGGCACAGCTTGCTAAAATGAGTACAGAAGCTTTCGAAGACTTCTACTTTGAAGTATGTAACTTAGACTACGGTAAAATGGATAAGGCGATGGATAGCCTTGTTACATTAATGAATAAAACAGATAAAGTTCGTTTAACTGGTCCTGGAACTGACTTAACATTCTCTATTAAAGGCATTCCAGCAATTAAATGCTCAGGTCATTTAAACATTCCAGATGGTGAAGTATACTCTGCACCAGTTCGTGACTCTGTTAACGGTACAGTTTCTTACAACACACCATCTCCTTACAACGGTTATACATTTGAAAATGTACAACTTAAGTTCGAGAACGGCCAAATCGTTGAAGCAACTGCAAACGATTCAGAACGCATTAATAAAATCTTCGATACAGACGAAGGCGCACGCTACGTTGGTGAATTCGCAATCGGCGTAAACCCATACATCTTACATCCAATGGGAGACATCCTATTCGATGAAAAAATCGATGGCAGCTTCCACTTCACTCCTGGACAAGCTTACGACGATGCATGGAATGGTAACAACTCAAACATCCATTGGGACTTAGTATGCATCCAACGCCCTGAATACGGCGGCGGTGAAATTTACTTCGACGACGTACTAATCCGTAAAGACGGACGTTTCGTTGTACCTGAATTAGAAGCTTTAAACCCAGAGAACTTAAAATAATAAAAAACGCTCGGAATTATATCCGAGCGTTTTTTATTATCCTCACCCTATATTGATCTACTGTTCTTACTTTTTGTTTGCTGAAAATGAAAATAATATAAAAGCGCCACTGCGATAGTACCTATTAATATTGGTACATATAAAGGCAGACTCCATTTCATATTTACCCTAGTGCAAATAGCAAACACAAGCAAAATTTCCAAACAAAACAAAGGTTTTACATATTTCATTTCTTACCTACCATTTCTATTTTCACATGTGGATTTTCTTTCTCGATAAGCGCCAAAAATTCATTCATATTTTGCGGCATCGCAATTATATGTACTTTATATGCATTCGTCGTAATTTCAAGAGACTTTCCGACCTGACGTATAATTCTCACATCTTTTAATACAATATCATCATTTAAAATACCGTACTTTAATACGCCATTTTCTACTTTATGTTTTTTAATAAATACCTCCCAAACGAGTGGTACATTTACAATGAAGCATAAACCCATCCCAATCAACGCTGACATCCAATGCGCTTTATTAGTGAAAAGCATGACAATTGGATATATAAACATAAAAACTAACGTAAGACAAACAAAAATGACTACTGACTTACTTCTTTGAATTGGAAAGTTCATACCTACACCCCCTAATCCAAATTATACCACTTTTTCCATTTTGGTTCATAGAAAAAGGCCATTTCTAAATGACCTTTTACACAATGTACCTATAAAATTTCTTATCTACCTGTAACACTGGAAAATTTTTCGGCAACTGATCTATACTCACACTTTGAAAACCATTCTTTTCATAAAAACGATGTGCCGCTAAAAATTTTACTGTTGTTCCTAAGTAAATATCTTTCAATTTTTTATCCTTAGCCCATGAAATTGCTGTTTGAAGCAACATATGTGATGCGCCCCATTCTTTTCCGCGAAACTCTTTTTGTACGAACATTTTTCTTAGCGCTACTTGATGATTCTCAATATCTAATAAAGCTACTGTTCCAACTACTTTACCATCATAAATTGCTACCCAAAAGTTTCCGTGATCCTTTTGATAGAATGTTTCTATTTCAAGTAAATCAGGTTGCTCTTCTTTCGTAATGGGAACATTATACTCTTTTTGCTGAATATGAACGATAAGATCTACTACTTCCTCTTGAAACGTACTTTCATACGGAACAATACGAATTTTCTCGTTCATCGAATTTCTTTCCACTCTGAAGCTAATAAACTATATACAGCGACATCATGGAAATGATCATATAACCATTCTTCATCTCGTAAAATACCATCTAACTTAAACCCTAAACGCTCTGGAATAGCGCGACTTTTCACATTTTCAACACCGCATCGGATTTCCATTTTATTTAATTTTAAATTCTCAAATGCATATTGAAGCACAGCCTTCACGCTACGCGTCATAACGCCTTTTCCTCCAGCATCTTCTGCAAGGTAATACCCAAGACTCGCGGCTTTCTTCCCCCAGCTCACTGGATGAATACCTACCATCCCAACGAGCTTTCCTTTGTAACGTATACCACTTTCAAAACCGTCTCCCTCTGCAAACTTCTTTAACCACATCGGAAAAATCTCATCATAAGCATCAGCAGATTTTGTCCCCTCTACCCAAGGGAGCCATTTTCGTAAATGATTACGGTTTTGATCTAATAATTGATATAATTCCTCTTTATGATGTTTTTCTAGTAATTGTAGTTCGATTTCGTCATCTACTCGGAGTGTGAACATGTTTTTTAGTCCCCTTTTCAGTTTTCTTATTATTCTAACATTTTTAGGTGTAAAAAGTTAAATATTAACACTTTCTTTTGATTTTCTTTGTATAAAACCAGAAGAATACGATACTCCCGTAATAACTAATATCATTCCTACAGATTGTGCAGATGTTATATTGACTCCTTCAATAAAAGAAATAAGTATTGTAACAACAGGCACTAGATTAAAAAATAAAGATGTCCTTGCTGCACCAATTTGAGCAATTCCATTATTCCACCATAAGTAACCAAGCACACTCATTCCAATTGCCATAAAGAGAATTGCTCCCCATGCCAACAAAGGAATTTCTAAAACTGGTACTATACTTTTTTGTGTAGAAGATATGATAATAAAGGCAAGTGCACCAATAGTCATCGTATATGTCGTCGTTTGTATTGGATTACCAGTTTTAATAAACCGTCTGCCTAGCACGCCGTATAACGCCCAGCAAATATTCCCTAATAAAATATAAAAATCCCCTTTTGAAAATGATAAATGTTGTAGTATTGTAAACGAACCTTGTGTAAGTACAAAAACAACGCCAATTAGTGCAAGTAACATTCCAATAGCTTGGTGCTTCACAATTTTCTCTCGTAAAATGACACTTGCTAACAGCGTCGTAACGAGAGGATTTGTCGCCATAATAAGTGCACCATTAACAGCTTCTGTATATTTCATTCCTAAAAAGAAAAAGAAGTTAAAGCCGAATACACCAACAATACCTAGCAAAAGATAATAGGTCCTATTCTGCATCCATACTTCCAAATCAAAATCTTTTCGTATTTTTAACAAACATAACATCACAAATGCAGCAATCCCAAAACGCCATGCTGCTATATGAATTACGTCGAAATACTGCACCGCATATTTCGACGCATTAAATGTCCCACCAGTAAATATCGCAAAACCTAATAACTGCGTATATACTTTATTTTTCATTGCCGGCCTCCAAGTCCTTTTCTTCTAGAAAACCGTAATAAATTTCTAACTTCTCCTCCGTTAGCTGAACAACTTTTTGCAATTGTTCCTGCTGTTCTTTTAATCGCTCCAAGTGCGTTATTAAAATGGAAATTCTCTTTTTTACTTTCGCTGGTACTTCCTCTTTCTTCTGCCTAATTTCCTCTATAATGCACCCATCACTTGCAAACTCAGCCATCTCTTCTAATGACATCCCAGTTTGTTTTAATGAATATAAAAATTTTAATAAACGTACATCGCCTTCTGTATATTGACGAATACCACTATATCGCGTTGGTGGTGGTAATAAACCTAATTTCTCATAGTAGCGCAAAGTGTGAATGCCCATCCCTGTTAATTCTGCTACTTCACCGATTTTATACATGTTCTCTCCCCCTTGTTTTTACATTTTCATCTTACAACCTAGAGTTAGCTCTAGGTCAATACATAAATAAAAGTTGAACACAACAAAAAAGACGCACAGCCACCGCTATGCGTCTTTTCTATTATTTCTCTGCAACCTGAACTTCTTTTACGTAAGCTGCTTCGAATTTTTGGATGTCACCTGCGCCCATGAAAATTAGAACGCCGTTTTTATGTTTCTTTAATACATCCGTTGTTGTATCTGTAATTAATTCTGCACCGTCAATACGCTTTTGCAGATCTTCGATTGTTAATTCACCTTTGTTTTCACGTGCTGATCCGAAAATATCACATAAGTATACTTGGTCAGCTTTGCTTAAGCTTTCTGCGAACTCATCTAAGAACTTTTCTGTACGTGAGAATGTATGTGGCTGGAATACAGCGACAACTTCACGCTCTGGATGTTTTTGACGAGCAGCTTCAATCGTTGCATTAATTTCTGTCGGATGGTGTGCGTAGTCATCGATGATTACTTGCTCTCCCATCGGCTTTTCATTAAAGCGACGTTTTACGCCTTCAAAAGTTGTTAATTGATGTTTTACTGCTTCTACATCAACGTTTTCATAATGACAAAGCGCGATTACTGCTAATGCATTTAATACGCTATGGTTGCCGTATCCTGTAATTTTGAACGTGTCATAGTACGTATTACGAACGAATACATCGAATATCGTGCCATCTGTTCTCTTTTGAATGTTACGTGCTTGGAAATCATTATCTTCTCCAAATCCATAGAAAATAACAGGTACTTTCGCTTGAATTTTTTGAAGTTCTTCATCATCTCCACATGCAATAATGCCTTTTTTCACTTGCAATGCCATCTCTTGGAATGCACTGAATACATCATTGATGTCTGCAAAATAATCTGGATGATCAAAATCAATATTCGTCATAATTGCATAGTCTGGATTGTAAGACAAGAAATGACGACGATACTCACAAGCTTCAAATACAAAATACTTACTATTTTCTACCCCATGCCCTGTTCCATCTCCAATAAGGTAAGATGTCGGGTGTGCACCTTGCATTACATGGGCTAACAAACCTGTTGTTGATGTTTTTCCGTGTGCACCAGTTACAGCAACACTTGTGTATTGGCTCATCAGGTCACCTAAGAAATGATGGTAACGATGGACTGGGATGTTTAATTCTTTTGCTGCTACGATTTCTTCATGCGTATCAGGAAATGCATTTCCTGCAATAATCACTTGTCCTTCTTCTACATTATTCTTATCAAAAGGAAGGATCGAGATACTACGCTTTTCCAACGCTGTTTGTGTAAAGAAACGCTTTTCATAATCAGACCCTTGAACAGTATGCTTCATATCATGAAGAATTTGCGCTAATGAACTCATTCCTGTTCCTTTAATTCCTACAAAATGGTAAACTGTCATCTTAAAGAACCTCCAACATTTCGAACTAATACAACGGCCTATCTATAAGACAGTATATGAATCTTTTCTTATTTTGGTAATCATCATACATTTTTGATGTAGTGAAGTTATTCTTTCCCTTCACTTATCAGGATAAACTCGTACGTACTTCTTTATATGTCCATAACAAGTCCATTATAGCAAAAAAGAAGCCGCTATACTATGATAACAGAAAAACTGATAGGGTCAATCACCTATCAGTTTTTCTCTCTTTTACATATCTTCTCTTTTTTCTAATTGAACACGCTCTAAACGTGGGTTTGGACGATATTTACGACCAGCTTTTGCTTCTGGTTTCCCATTTAATTCTACATTATCACCAGTAAAGCCAATATTCATTTTTAACAAGCTACTTCCTACCCCGTATATGTCAACAGGTACCTTTTGAGCTTCAAATTCACGAATACGTTTTTCATCAAATCCACCAGTTACAACGATGTCTACATGCTGGAATCCTTCTTCATCAAGCGCCTTGCGAAGTGCAAATACGAGCGATGGGTTTACACCACGTGGATCGAATGTTCCAAGTACTTCTGGGTGGCGAATAAAGTATTGATCAATCATTGTGCGAGACGTATCTACACGCACACCTTTTAATGTTGATCCAAACTCACGCGCTACACGAAGTGCATCTGTAATAACATCATTATTGTAATCAATTAGTACAACTAATTCATCTTCTGGGAATTTCTTATGATATGCTTTTGCCGCTTCTACAACATCACCATTAAACATTTGAATTAATGCGTGAGGCATTGTTCCCATACCACTTCTGCCCCACCATTCATTCATCGCATGCGTCGCTTGTGCGCTCATACCTCCGATGTATGCTGCATAACCGTCACCAGCTTGTTGTGTATAATGATCGTCACGATCTCCCATGAAAATAACTGGTTTTTCTTTATCTACACTACGTGCAGCTTGGACAACATTATATACGTTTGTTGCAACCGATGTACGACGAGCTAAAATCCCATCAATAACACCTTCTAAAAATCCGAAATTCTCATAAGGACCATGAATTGTTAACACTGTTTCAAATGGACTAATTTTATCGCCATCTTTTAAAGAGTTAATTTCAAGTTCCTCAGGATTTTTAGCGAATGTTTGCAGCAATGCAATTACTTCATCCGTTCCGCAAAGAACTGCATTTTCCTTTTGGAAAAATTGCATCGTTACAACACTTTTCGGGCGAAATTCTTCGATGATTTCTCTAGTCTTTAAAAAGTAAACGGCAGAGAACCAACCTTCTCCAACACGTTCGTCAAATTTAAATGTTTTATTTGTTAGTCTATTTATTTCACCTTTTAATTTTAATTCAATTTCTTTCATGTCGCTTTACTCCCTACTTTACTATCCAACATTTTCTCTTAGTATACAGCAAAACCGTTTACTATACATTTGTTTCCTGCATAGCGGCAAATTCATCCTCAGAAATAAGGACATCTCTCGGTTTCGTTCCTCTACCTTCAGAAATAATTCCTTGCGATTCCATCTCTTCAATGAGACGTGCCGCGCGATTATAACCGATGCGGAATTTTCGCTGTACAGAAGATGTGGACGCTCCCCCTTGTTCTACAACAAATTGACATGCATCAAAGAACAATTCATCTTCCGACTCAGCTTGTTCTGTTTTCGCTAATAAATCCTCTTGCTTAAATAAGTAATTCGGCTTCATTTGCTTTCTCACATGATCAACTGTTTTTTCAATCTCATCATCCGATACATAGACACCTTGTATACGAACTGGCTTAGATGTACCGTTCCCTAAAAATAACATATCACCACGGCCAAGTAATTTCTCCGCGCCCCCAATATCGATAATCGTACGTGAATCAACTTGAGATGATACAGTAAACGCAATACGCGTTGGAATATTTGACTTAATTAAACCTGTAATAACATCTACAGATGGACGCTGCGTCGCTACTAATAAATGAATACCACAAGCACGTGCTTTTTGCGCAATACGACAAATCGCTTCCTCAACATCACCTGGTGCTACCATCATTAAATCAGCTAACTCGTCAATGACAATAACGATATAAGGTAATGTCTCTCCTGGAATTTCTCGCTCACTTACAATCGTATTGTAGCGAGTTAAATCACGAGCACCTGCGTGTGCAAACAATTCATAACGGCGTTCCATTTCCTCAACTGCCCATTTTAATGCAGCTGTTGCTGCTTTTACATCCGTAATAACAGGTGCTACAAGATGCGGAACAGAATTGTATGGTGCAAGCTCAACCATCTTCGGATCAATTAACATTAACTTCACTTCATGTGGTTTCGCTTTATATAAAATACTCGTTAAAATTGCGTTAATACACACACTTTTACCTGAACCCGTTGCACCCGCAATAAGTCCGTGCGGCATTTTTCGAATATCCGTTACAATTGGATCCCCTGAAATATCAAGTCCAAGCGCAACAGTAAGCGGTGATTCACTCTTTGTGAATACAGGACTTCTTAAAATTTCACGAAGAAATACTGGCTTACTTTCTTTATTTGGAACTTCAATCCCAATCGCACTCTTCCCTGGAATCGGCGCTTCAATACGAATATCTTTCGCAGCTAAACTTAACTTAATATCATCACTTAAATTTGTAATTTTATTTACTTTCACGCCTGGGTCTGGTTGCACTTCAAAACGAGTTACTGCTGGTCCTTGCGATACATTAATAACATGTGCTCCAACATGGAAATTATTAAACGTTGTATCTAATAATTCTTTCTGCTCTTCTAACCATTCTGTATTATCTAGCGCTGTTTGCTGTGGAATTGACAACAACGCTAATGGTGGAACAGTATATGTCGGTGGTGTGTGCAATACATTTCGCATATCGTTCTCTCTTTGATTTACAACATATGCCTTCTCTTTTACTTCCGTACTTGAAATTGGCTTTTGTACTTGCTCTACCACTACTTGCTGTATTGGTTGTTCTACTTGGGATTCTACTACTACTCGTTGTACTGGTTGCTCTTCCACTTGTGGCTCTACTACCACCTGTTGCATTGGTTGCTCTTCCACTTGTGACTCTACTACCACCTGTTGCATTGGTTGCTCTTCCACTTGTGGCTCTACTACCACCTGTTGCATTGGTTGCTCTTCCACTTGTGGCTCTACTACCTCTTGTTGCACTGGTTGTTCTTCCACTTGTGGCTCTACTACCTCTTGTTGCACTGGTTGTTCTTCCACTTGTGGCTCTACTACCTCTTGTTGCACTGGTTGTTCTTCCACTTGTGGCTCTACTACCTCTTGTTGCATTGGTTGTTCTTCCACTTGTGGTTCTGCTACCTCTTGTTGTACTGGCTTATTCTCTACTCGTACATTAGCAGAAGGCTGCATTGCATTTGCTCTAGCTGCATGTCTTTCCATTAATCGTGTTCTATCTTGTTTCAACATAACAACATTAAATGGTACATGACGCTTTTTCTCACGTTTTGGTTCTTCTTTTTTTACAACGGGTTGTTCTTCTGCGACCGGCACTTCTTCTTCAACTGATTGCTCTTCTACGACCGGTGCTTCTTCTACAACTCGTTTATTTTCTTCTGTTTCTGCAATTAAAACATTCGCAAAGCTTTGAACATCGTTCTTTGTCTGTTCATCAGCCTCAGCTACATGTATGAATTCACTGTTTTGTTCAATTACTTCATCTTCTTGCTGAATTTCCTCAAGTGCTACAAATGTCTCTACTACAGGCGCTTTTGTTTCTGCGATCACTTCTACTTCTTCTTGCTCTTCTGTTTCTGCAATTACTTCTACTTCTTCTTGCTCTTCTGTTTCTGCAATCACTTCTACTTCTTCTGACTCTTCCGTTTCTGCAATCACTTCTACTTCTTCTAGCTCTTCTGTTTCCGCAATTACTTCCACTTCTTCTGACTCTTCTGCTTCTGCGATTACTTCTACTTCTTCTAGCTCTTCTGTTTCTGCAATTACTTCCACTTCTTCTGATTCTTCTGTTTCCGCAATTACTTCCACTTCTTCTAGCTCTTCCGTTTCCACAATTACTTCTACTTCTTCTGACTCTTCCGTTTCTGCAATCACTTCTACTTCTTCTGACTCTTCCGTTTCTGCAATTACTTCCACTTCTTCTGATTCTTCTGTTTCTGCAATCACTTCTACTTCTTCTGTTTCTGCGATTACTTCCACTTCTTCTGATTCTTCTGTTTCTGCAATTACTTCTACTTCTTCTAGCTCTTC